>JALYYM010000142.1 GCA_030946565.1 Bacteroidota bacterium
TTACCTACGTGGGCGAGAATGTAAATATTGGTAACAATGTAAAATTATTTCCGCAGGTATATATTGGTAACAATGTATCCATAGACGATGATACCATACTTTTTCCCGGAGTAAAAATTCACCACGACTGTATTATAGGTAAAAATGTTACTGTTCATTCCGGCGCTGTAATAGGCGCAGATGGTTTTGGATTTGCCCCGCAAACAGATGGTACTTTTAAAAAGGTACCGCAAATAGGAAATGTAGTTGTAGAAGATAATGTGGAAGTGGGCGCAAATACTACAATTGACAGAGCGACTATCGGCTCAACAATCATAAAAGCGGGCGCTAAATTAGATAACCTTATTCAAATTGCACATAATGTAGAAGTGGGTAATGATACGGTAATAGCGGCACAGGTGGGCGTAAGTGGTAGTACGAAAATTGGGAGTAAGGTAATGATCGGGGGACAGGCGGGATTTGCAGGACACCTCCAGATTGCTGACGGCAGCAAAATAGGGGCACAAAGCGGGGTAGGAAAATCATTAAAAAAACCGAACACCGCCGTGACGGGAAGCCCGGCTTTTGACTACGCCAACTCCATGCGAAGCCTGGCGGTGAGCCGTAACCTGCCTGACATGGAAAAAAGGATATCAGAGCTCGAACAAATTATAGAGCGGCTTATGAATGAAAAGGTCGCGGAGTAGCTGCATTAATCAGGCTATTAAAAAAATTTATCGCAAAGGAATGCAAACTTAAAAACCAATAGTTTTCATACTTTCGTATCCATGGCGGAGAAGAATTCTAAGGAGGAAACACACCAACACACTATAAAAGAAGAAGTAACTATTTCCGGCGCCGGCATTCATACCGGCCAATCAGTTACTGTGCTCATTAAACCTGCTGGCCCTAATTCAGGCATCAATTTTCAAAGAATAGATTTACCAGGAAAACCGGTTGTAAAAGCTGATGTGGATAATGTAATCGAAACCAACCGGAGCACCACCATAGAAGCAAACGGAGCAAGAGTGGGAACTATAGAGCATCTTATGGCGGCTTTAATGGGTATGCAAATTGACAATGTGCTTATTGAAATAAATGGAGAAGAAGTCCCTATCATGGATGGAAGTTCTCAGCTTTTTATAGATCAGCTTTCTAAAGCGGGCATTAGAAAACAGGATGCAAAGAAGGTGTATTATGATATTGTACACAATATCACTTTTGTAGATGAAGAGAAAAAAGTGGAAATGGTGGCCTTGCCTTACGATGGCTACCGTATTAATGCTTTAATTGATTTCAACTCTCCCGTACTTGGTACCCAACATGCTGATCTTCGCAACATTCGTGATTTTAATAATGAAATATCGCCCTGCCGCACGTTTTGTTTTTTTCACGAATTGGAATTTCTTGTATCCAATCATCTCATAAAGGGAGGAGATATAAATAATGCGATAGTCGTAGTGGATAAGCCCGTAACGCCGGACCAGGTAGAGCGCATTTCAAAAATATTTCATAATAAAGATGTAAGGGTAAGCGAAGCAGGCATTCTTAATAATCTTACATTACGTTTTCCCAATGAACCTGCAAGGCATAAATTGCTTGATGTTGTTGGGGACCTTGCTCTTGTAGGTTATCCATTCAAAGCGCATATTATCGCTAATCGCCCGGGCCACTCATCTAATGTAAAATTTGCAAAAAAGATTAAGGACCATATAAAGAAGTATAAGCACCGGCAGGAAATTCCAAAATATGATCCCTGCGTGCCACCACTTCTTGATATACAGGAAATAGAAAAAACGCTGCCACACAGGTATCCTTTCCTGATGGTTGATAAAATAATTGAACTATCGGATACACATGTAGTGGCAATAAAAAATGTTACTTATAACGAACCTTTTTTCCAGGGTCACTTTCCGGGAAATTCTGTTATGCCGGGCGTGCTTCTTGCAGAAGCGCTTGCCCAGGCGGGCGGCTTTATTGCCATACCAAGAAATTCTCCGGATAAGTACGATACTTATTTTCTTAAAATTGACAATTGCAAATTCAAACAAAAGGTAGTTCCCGGGGATACACTTATTTTGAAAATGGAACTGTTGCATCCTATCCGCAGGGGCATTTGTGAAATGCGGGGCACTGTTTATGTAGGTGATAAAGTAGTTACTGAAGCCATCCTTATTGCACAAATAGTAAAACGACCTAAAGAAACAGTATGATAAGCCCTCTCGCAAATATTCATAAGGATGCACAGATTGGAAATAATGTTACCATTGATCCTTTTGTTGTAATTGAAAAAGGCGTAGTAATTGGCGACGACACTCAGGTGATGGCGCACGCAGTCATTATGAAAAATTCTGTAATTGGCAACGGCTGCCGTATTTTCCCCAGCGCTGTGATCGGGGCTATTCCTCAAGATTTAAAGTTCGATGGAGAAGAAACGTTTGTTGAAATAGGTAATAATACAACGATTCGCGAATTCGTCACTGTCAATCGCGGAACCAAAGATAAATGGAAAACGGTCGTAGGTAATAACTGCCTTTTAATGGCTTATTGCCACATAGCACATGATTGCATAGTTGGCAACCATACCGTAATCGCCAATACTGTTCAACTTGCGGGCCATGTAGAAGTTGGTGATTACGCCGTTATTGGTGGTATGGCGGCTGCTATCCAGTTTGCAAGAATAGGCGCTCACAGTTATATTGCAGGGGGCACCGAAATCATCAAAGACATCCCTCCTTATATAAAAGCAGGCAGGCATCCCATAAGCTATGTTGGCGTAAATTCAGTAGGGTTACAAAGAAGAGGATTTAGTTCAGAAAAAATAAACAGCATACTCGAAATCTATCGTAACATTTATACACGCGGATTAAACATTTCGCAGGCAACAGTTTTTATAGAAAATGAGTTGCCTGAAAGTCCTGAGAGAAATGAAATTTTAAAATTCATAAAGGAGAGCCAGCGTGGTATATTAAAAGCTGTTGCCAAAGGTAATACTGATGAAGATTGATCTAACGAGGTTGGGTAAACGCTATAACAGGGAATGGATATTTCGCAATCTTGATTTTAGTTTTGATATTCACAAGCGTTATGCTATTACAGGACCTAATGGGTCAGGGAAATCAACATTACTACAGGTAATTGCCGGCTCCTCGCTTTACCACGAAGGAAGCATAAAATATACAATCAATAACAAAGAGGTTTCTCCTGAAAAAATTTATAAATCCCTTTCGTTTTCCGCGCCATACATTGAGTTGATAGAAGAAATGACTTTACAGGAGTTTTTAACCTTTCACGATAATATGAAAGGCTGGATTTCACCACTTGACACCAACCAGATCATTATCCTCCTGCGGCTCCAAAAATCTGCGCATAAGCAGCTCCGTTATTTTAGCAGTGGCATGAAACAAAGAGTAAAGCTTGCCCAGGCAATCTTCAGCAATGTGCCCGTTGTATTACTTGATGAACCTGCTACTAATCTTGATGAGGAAGGTGTGCAGTTGTACAATTTTTTAATAGAAACCTATTGTGAAAAAAGGCTGGTAATTGTAAGTAGTAATGATAAAAAGGAATATTCTTTTTGCGAAGAAAGTATTAATATGATGGATTATAAATAGAAGCCAAATACATTTTATTGAAATATATTTTCTAAACAATGAAAACTTCTAAAGTTGAAAGTCGCTTTCTCTTATGTATAGCGGATTGAGAAATAACTTAAAGAAGTTCACGCCTGGCTGTCAGTTATGCTGCTCTAATAACCAGGATTATCACAAATCATTTTCATCATTTCAGGTAATAAAAAAAGTATTTTTGTAAAAAAAGTATGACAACTACAATCATCCGGCAGAAACTACATGAATTTATTGAAATGGTTGAAGAAAAAAAAGCAAGGGCTATTTATACAATTTTTGAGGAAGAAATAAAGCAGCATACACCAATCAGCATTGAACAATATAACAAAGAATTAGACGAGGCTGAAGCTGAATTTGAAAACGGAGAATACATTACTCACGAGGCAATGATAAAGAAAATGAAACAATGGTAGATAAGCTTTATGAAGTTGTGTGGACAAAACTTTCGCAGCAACAAATTAAAGCAGCTTACAATTTTATCAGTAAGGATTCTCCACAGAATGCCATTAAAGTATTAGAAGATATTGTATTATCACTAAATAAAGCAACTAATAATCCGGAAATCTATGGTCCGGATAAATATAAAATAGGCAACGATGGCACATACAGGGCTTTCGAAAAACACGACTTAGAATAGCCTATCGTTTACAAAAAATATTATACGTGTACTAAGGGTTCGACATACCAGCATGTCACCTAAGCACTATTGAATTTTTACCTAAACCCAGCAAGAGGGATGGAGATTTTTTTTCTTTTAAAGCATAAGGTCAAAGGTAGTCTGCACTTTATATAATTTTCTAACGTAGAAATTTTTAGGAAGTTTAATCAAGTCCGCATTTTCATAACTATCTTCTGCTGGCAATTAATAAATTCAAGTCAGTAAACTTTAAATCGAATCGCTCACTCAGGTGAAAATTTGTAAGAGCGCCTTTAAACAAATAGATACCACTTCGAATATTTATTTTATACCAGACGAAATTTTCAAAACCACCATCATCCGCCATATCCAGCATAAGAGGCATCAAGACATTGCTGATAGCTTGCGACGCGGTACGGGCAAATCCACTTGGGATATTTGGAACACAATAATGTATCACATCATATTTTCTAAACACCGGCGCCTTATGTGATGTAACTGCTGATGTTTCAAAGCAGCCACCGTGATCAATACACACATCAACAATTACGCTTCCGGGGCGCATCCTGCTTACCATTTCTTCTGTTACTACAAGGGGGGTTCTGCCGCCGTGAGAAGATAGTGCGCCTACGGCAACATCACAGGTTTTTAATTGTTTCGATAAAATTGCGGGCTCTATAACGGAAGTGTATAGACGAAAACCGATATTATTTTGAAGACGTTTTAGACGGTAGATACTGTTGTCAAAAACTTTTACACTGGCACCCATGGCAAGCGCCGTGCGGGCTGCCTGCTCTCCTACTATACCGGCGCCAATTATTATTACTTTAGTCGGCGGGATACCGGATATGCCACCTACAAGCACGCCTTTTCCATTATTTGCATTACTTAAATACTGGCCTGCTATAAGCATTACAGCGCTGCCGGCAATTTCACTCATGCTGCGCACAATGGGGTTGTGCCCGCTATCATCTTTCAGGTTTTCAAAACTTAGCGCAGTGATTCTTTTCTCCATCATTTTTTCCAATATCTCCTGCTTCATGGCAGCAACATGTATGGGCGAAATAATGAATTGATTCATTCGCAGGAGATCAAGTTCGTCATCCCCCACGGGAGCGCTTTTTACGAGAATGTCACATTCAAAAACCTGCTTTTTATTACTCACAATCTTTGCGCCTGCATCACTGTAGTCGGTGTCAGAATAGCTGGAACCTTCACCAGCCTTTCTTTCCATTATAACCCTGTGTCCATTGGCCGTCAATACTTTTACCGCATCAGGCGTTAAGGCGATGCGATTTTCCTGGAACCAGGTTTCTTTAGGTATACCAATGAATAATTCCACTCCCCTTGGTTTCACATCAAGTGTTTCTTCCATTGTTTCGTAAGAGATGGAGGGAGAAACAAATGGTTTGGATGTTGCCATGATATTATATGTGGTTAAAAAGAGATATAAAAATAAATTTTTATTGGGGAAGTTGAACAACCATT
Source organism: Bacteroidota bacterium (assembly GCA_030946565.1). The sequence continues at coordinate 5,734 of JALYYM010000142.1, forward strand.
TTCCGCTGCTGCTCTTTAAGAATAGTAAGGTTGACTTCAACTACATCCTCTGGTAAAAGCTGAATAATTTTATTGGGCCATTCTATCATGCAAAAATCTCCGCTAGCGAAAATTTCTTCGGCACCGGCTTCAACTGCTTCATGCAGGCTATTAATTCTGTAAAAATCCATGTGGTAAATTTTTAAGTCCTGCCCCGTTCTATATTCTTGTATTATAGAATAAGTAGGGCTCGTGATGGATTCCGAAACTCCCAACTGCCTGCAAATCGCTTTAATGAATGTAGTTTTGCCAGCACCCAATTCACCGTTGAAGGTGTATATTTTATTGGCAGCGCAATATGACAGAACTTTTTTTGCAGCATCTTCAATCTCACTTAGCGTATAAAAGATTTCCATTTTATATTTACGAATATATCTTGTAAAAATAAGCGTTTACAAAAGCAGGAGTTTAAAAAAACTTTTCATTTTAAATGTAAAATGGATTGAATTAAAACATTTTAAATTTAAATACTAGGCAAAATTTGTTCTATATTTTCTTATGACTTCAGCGGAAAACAATCACCAGCAAATGATTTCTGAACCGGACAGCATTTTAAAAAAATATTGGGGTTATGATAAATTCCGGCCGCGGCAGGAAGAAATCATCAATGCGGTTTTGAATGGAACAGATACGCTTGCACTGATGCCAACAGGAGGAGGAAAATCTATATGCTTCCAGGTACCGGCATTAGCAAAGGAAGGGTGTTGCCTTGTAATCAGCCCTTTAATAGCCTTGATGAAAGACCAGGTTGCCAATCTTAAAAGCCGGGGCATTCAAGCCTTGTCTATTTACTCCGGTATGGGTTATATTGAATTGAAGAACACGTTGAGAAACGCGGCTTATGGAAATTTTAAATTTCTCTATGTATCTCCGGAACGATTAGAAACCGATTTATTCCTGGAATTTCTTCCTGCAATGAAGATTAATCTTTTGGCGGTAGATGAAGCCCATTGTGTTTCGCAATGGGGCTACGATTTTCGTCCTCCTTATCTACGTATAGCATCTATTCGGGAACATTTACCCGGCATTCCGATATTAGCACTTACCGCATCAGCAACCAAATTTGTGCAGGATGATATCTGTGACAAGCTGGGCTTTAATAAAAACCATTTAAAATTTCACACGTCTTTTGAACGTCCAAACTTATCATATAGCGTATTCGAGTTAGCCTCGAGGCAAAACAAAATGATTGACATTTTGCAAAAAGTACCGGGCAGCGGAATTGTTTATTGCAAAAGCCGTAAGCGCACAAAAGAGATTGCTGAATTACTGAAGCTGAATGGTATTGATGCAAACTATTACCACGCCGGCCTCGCCAATGATGAACGCAATAGCAGGCAGGATGATTGGCTGAATAACAGGATACGAATTATAGCTTGTACGAATGCCTTTGGAATGGGGATAGACAAACCTGATGTAAGGACTGTAATACATTATGATGTGCCGGATGCGCTGGAAAATTATTACCAGGAAGCAGGCCGTGCCGGCAGGGATGAAAAAAAAGCATACGGAGTATTATTTTTTAATGAGTTAGAAATTAACGAGCTTAAGAAGCAAGCCGCAATCCGGTTTCCGGGTATCAAAGAAATTAAAAACGTTTACCAGTCGCTTGTAAATTACCTGCAATTGCCCTCGGGAAGTGGTGAAGGGTTATCTTTTGACTTTGATATAAATGATTTTGTAAAAAAATTTAAGCTCGATGTTTCTATCGTCAATAATGTTTTAAAGATTCTTGAGCAGGAAGAACTTTTAAGTTATAGCGATCAGTTTTTTGCGCCATCTACTGTTGCTTTCCGCGTAGAAAGGCCTGCGCTTGAAGAATTTGAAAAAACACATCCACATCTTGATAACGTGGTAAAAGGGCTACTACGTTCTTATGATGGAATATTTGATTATCCTACCG
>JALYYM010000151.1 GCA_030946565.1 Bacteroidota bacterium
GTTGGGGAATATTAGGGTCTCTGAATAATGTTTCTCCCAGCAATTCTTTTACACAATATTCAAGCACCCCAGGAGGATCGGCATATGATATTAACGGAGTAAGCAGCTCAACTGTTGCTGGATTTTATCTTTCCCGCCTAGGAAATCCTAATACAGGATGGGAAGAAGATAAGATATTTAACGTGGGGATCGATGCTGCGATTATTCAGAACAAAATAAACTTTACAGTTGAATATTATAAAAAAAGTATAAATGGGCTATTATTTGGAGACCAGAGCGTAGCTACGGTTGGCGGTGCTACCCGGCCGTCCGTAAATATAGGCGATGTACAAAATCATGGAGTAGATGCATCCATTACGTATCATGGCAGTATCAGTCGCGATTTTAAATTTGACCTTGGAGCAAATATTACGACTTATAAAACTAATGTTGTAAAAATTCCTGGTGATTATTTTAATACGGGCGGCACACGCATTGGTAATTTCGTTCGTAACCAGGTGGGACATCCAATTGGCGCTTACTATGGTTACAAAGTCATCGGCTTATTTAGCGATACTAACCAGGTAAAAAAATTGCCTAAGCAACAAGATGCTGCACCGGGCCGTTTTATTTATCAGGATACCAATGGCGATAATCAGATCGGTGACGATGATAGGGTATTCTTTGGAAATCCTAATCCGAAATTTACTTATGGCATCAATTTGAATGCTAGTTATAAAAACTTTGATTTCACAATGGTGTTTTATGGTTCACAAGGCAATGACGTGATTAATTATACGCGTTACTGGATTGACTTCTGGGCATCATTTCAAGGCAATAAAAGTAAAGATCTTTTATATCATTCTTGGACTCCGCAAAATAAAAATGCAAAAACCCCGATATTAGAAAATGCTTCAACTTTTAGTACTAACTCGGTTCCAAACTCTTACTATGTTGAAGATGGATCATTTTTTAAATGTAAGTCATTAATTGTGGGCTACGCTGTTACTCCGGAAAAAATGAAAAACATTGGTATCACCAAGCTCAGGTTTTACTTACAAGTATCCAACCTTTTCCAGATCACAAAATACACAGGACTTGATCCTGAATTACCTGGTGTTAATGGGCAAGCTTTTGGTATTGACTATGGCAACTATCCTAATAACCAAAAAACATATATTGGCGGGATAAGCCTTACCTTTTGATAAAATCTAATTAAATAAAAAATATGAAAAGTTTTAATTTGAAATATTCCGTTGTTTTTACGATGTCTGCGATACTCTTAGCAGGAATATATGCATGTAAAAAAAGTTTTTTAGATAAAATACCTGTGGGTACTTATTCACAGACCACATTAGCTAACCCCGCCGGCGTTCAAGGTTTGTTGATAGGTGCCTATTCATTACTGGACGGTAATGGAGGCGCAGGAGGCGGTTGGCAATCTGCTTCCGACAATTGGGTCTATGGTGGTGTGGTTTCTGACGATGCACATAAAGGTTCTGATCCAGGTGACCAGGCAGATATATTATCACTGGAGCAATATAAGGTTAATCCTAGTAATGGTTACTTAGACCCCAAATGGTCATGGGGCTATGATGGCATTCAAAGAGCAAATGAGGTGCTTCGTGTAATGCGTACCTTAACGAATTTTACAGGCTTAGATACCACAGAAGTATCTGCGGAAGCTAGATTTCTCAGAGGACATTATCATTTTGAATTAAAAAGAATGTTCAACATGATACCTTATGTTGATGAAAGTATAACTTATTCTGCGGGTAATTTCAATGTGCCTAACACAGAAGATGTTTGGCCTAAAATTGAAGCTGATTTTCAATTCGCAATGACTAATCTCCCTAATACTCAAAAGCAATTTGGACGTGCAAATAAATATGCCGCAGAAGCTTACCTGGCCAAGGTTTATATGTATGAGCACAAATATGCACAGGCAAAACCATTGTTTGATGATCTGGTTTCTAATGGTGTGAATTCTGGTGGTGTAAAATATGCTTTAGTACCTAAATATCATGATAATTTCGACGCCTCTACAAAGAATAATTCAGAAACAGTTTTTGCTGCGCAGATGTCAGTAAACGATGGATCCGGAGCTGCTAATGCTAATGCAGGGGATGTCCTAAATTTTCCTTACAATTCAAAATATCCTGTTTCATGCTGTGGGTTCTATCAGCCTTCCTTTAGTTTGGCAAATTCTTTTAAAACAGTCGTAGGATTACCCGATGTAAATAATTTTAATACTTCGGACATTAAAAATGATTATGGACTTAAGGATGGCGATCCATTCACACCATATACCGGTCCAATAGATCCTCGCCTTGACTGGACTGTAGGGAGAAGAGGAATTCCATTCCTTGACTGGGGAGTTGTGACAGGATATAGCTGGGTTCGTAATCAACCAAGCGGGGGGCCATATCTCCCCATAAAAAATGCTCCTTATAAAAGTCAGGTTGGAACCTTTACAGACAATTCATCCTGGACGCCTGGCTATACTGCTATAAACTACAATATCATACGTTGGGCAGATGTACTTCTAATGGCTGCTGAAGCGGAAGTTGAGGTTGGGTCTCTTAACCAGGCAGAAACTTATGTAAACCTGATTAGGAACAGGGCAGCTAATCCAGCAGGATTTGTTCATACATACGTTGACCCTAACGACCCATCTAAAGGCTTCACTAACGTACCTGCTGCAAACTATGTAGTGACACCTTATCCTACTGGGTATTTTACATCACAAGGGCAAGCAACAGCTCGAAGTTTAGTTCAATTTGAAAGAAAGCTCGAATTAGGCATGGAAGGCCATAGGTTTTTCGACCTCGTGAGATACGGCACAGCCGACGTTGTATTAAATGCTTATGTAGCTCATGAGCTTGCATCAGGTTACAGCCTACTTACCGGTGCACAATTTATGAAGGGTAAAAATGAATATTTCCCCATACCTCAAGCGGAAATTGATTTAAGTCACGGAATTTTAAAACAAAATCCGTAATCAATAAAAAAAATTCTTAAAAGGCTGTCTCAATTGGCAGCTTTTTTTGTTTTTTAAGATATATGATTAATCTTAATTCCTGGTTCAGAATCAGCATTTCTGTAGAGGAGACGCTATTTAAAAATTTATTTTTAGCGTTGCGCACAAAGGCTTGCATTCTATCATGAATATTCCTTTTTTTTATAACCTTATGATGTTACATAAATCATACTGGCTTGATAAAATATAGCTTATACTTATTGTTTTTTTTTCTAATTACTTCTTGTAAGAACAGAAATTTTATTTTTAATAAAATTCCTTCTTCTCATTCCAATATTCACTTCAACAATCAAATTATAGAGAATGATACTTTAAATCCTATTGATGTTACTAATATTTACAACGGTGGTGGCGTAGGAATTGGCGATTTCAACAATGACGGACTACAGGATATATATTTTACAGGCAACAAAGTATCCAACAAATTATATTTAAATAAAGGCAATTTAAAATTTGATGACATCACCAGTGAAGCCGGTGTGGATGGTAAAGGCAGGTGGTGCCGTGGTGTTTCCGTTGTTGATATCAACAATGACGGATGGATGGATATGTATGTAAGCGCATCAATGGAGAAAGACCCGCAAAAAAGGCAAAATCTTTTATACATTAACCAGGGACTTGATAAAAATGGCGTACCGGTATTTAAAGAAATGGCTGCAGAGTATGGCTTAAATGATACCACGCATTCTACCATGGCTGCTTTTTTTGATTATGATAATGATGGCGACCTCGATATGTATTTAACGGTTAACGAAATTGTGCCGAAATTTAATGCAGCAGTTTTTCGCCCAAAATTCACCAATGGTTCTTTCCCCAGCACAGGCCGTTTGTATCGCAACGATTGGGATACTCTATTAAAACATCCCGTGTTTATAGATGTTACAAAACAAGCGGGCGTTACTGTTGAAGGTTATGGGCACGCAGTAAGTATTGCAGATTTTAACAAAGACGGTTGGAAAGATATTTTTGTAACGAATGATTTTATTTCCAACGATTTGCTGTATATAAATAACCACAATGGCACTTTTACTAATGAAGCCGATAAATATTTTAAACATACTTCTGCCAATGGCATGGGCCAGGATGTAATAGACATCAATAACGACGGTCTCTCCGACGTGGTAGAACTGGACATGAACCCCGAAGATAACTATCGCAAAAAAATGATGATGGGACCTAACAATTACCAGTTGTTTCAATTTAGCGATTATTACGGCTATCAATATCAGTATGTAAGAAATACGCTGCAACTTAACCAGGGGCCATCTGTAAATGAAAATGATTCAATAGGTAACCCTGTTTTTAGTGATATAGGTTTTTTTTCCGGCATCGCTCAAACCGATTGGAGCTGGTGCCCTTTGGTTACTGATTTTGATAGTGATGGCTATCGTGATATTATTATTACGAATGGATTTCCGAAAGATATTACAGACCATGATTTCATTAGTTTCCGTAGAGGATCGTCTTCTATTGCAAGCATTGATTATACATTGGCGCAAATACCTGCAGTTAAGTTACATAACTATGCATTTCACAACAATGGTGATTTAACTTTCAATAACGCAACCAATGATTGGGGATTAAGCACACCATCGTTTTCCAATGGCGCTGCTTATGCCGATCTCGATAATGATGGCGATATGGATGTGGTTGTAAATAATATAAATGATGAAGCATTCGTGTATGAAAATACTTCTATGAACGATGCAAAAAATCATCCCAATTATCTCGCCGTAAAGTTGCAGGGAGATACGATGAACGTTAACGGGCTGGGCGCCTGGATTGATTTGTATTATAACAACGGTAAGCACCAGGCTTATGAGCAAACTCCTTATCGTGGTTATCTTTCAACTATGCAAATAGAACCACATTTTGGCCTGGGAAATATTTCCGTTATAGATTCTCTCGTGGTAAAATGGCCGGATGGAAAAGAACAAGTTTTACTACAGGTGAAGGCAAATGAAACCATACTTGTTGATGAAAAAAATGCGCATAACACCTATTCATTTACTAAAAATGTGATTGATTCTAACGCCTTATTCAAAGAAATAAATGATTCAGTAAATATCCATTATGTACATAAGCAAAAAGATTTTATTGATTTTAATATTCAAAGAACTATACCGCATAAATTTTCAGAATATGGGCCGGCGCTTGCCGTGGGCGATGTGGATGGCAACGGCCTTGATGATATGTTGAGTGGCGGCGCTCTTAATAATAGCGCTCAAATATTTTTGCAACAGCCTGATGGAAAATTTATTCAAAAAAGTTTATTGAATGTAAAAGATTCTCTTCAAAAGAACCGTGAGGATGAAGGCATTTTATTATTTGATGCAGATGGAGATGGCGACCTTGATCTTTACATAGCCAGCGGCGGCTATGCCGGTGAACGCAATACAAATGCTTACCAGGATAAGTTATATGTCAACGATGGCAAGGGCAATTTTAAAGAAGATACTACGGCTTTGCCCCAAAATTATACCAGTAAGTTTTGTGTGCGTGCAATAGATTATGATAAGGATGGTGATTTAGATTTATTTGTTTCGGGCCGCGTTGACCCTGCAAATTATCCCAGGCCTGTATCGAGTTTTATTTTTAGAAATGATTCTAAAAACGGGCATATAAAATTTACAGATGTTACTGATGCTGTGGCGCCTGCTTTGAAAAATATTGGCCTTGTATGCGATGCCTTGTTTACAGATTTTGATAACGATGGCTGGCCCGATTTAATTTTGGCAGGTGAATGGATGCCTGTTACATTTTTAAAAAATGATAAAGGAATATTTAAAAATGTAACTGCTGCAAGCGGCATCAGTAATAATATTGGATGGTGGAATACAATAGCAGCAGGCGATTTCGATAACGATGGTGATATGGATTATATAGTTGGCAACCTCGGCCGCAATTCTTTTTATAAAGCCAGCGATCAATATCCTGTGAAAATGCTTGCAAAAGATTTTGATAACAATGGAACCTACGATGCATTTCCATCTGTTTTTTTACCAGCTTCGCAAAGTGACACCGGAAGAAAGGAATTTCCTGCGCAGTCGAGAGATGATATTTTAGGTCAAATGATTGGCTTACGTAAAAAATTTGCGGACTATAAATCGTTTGCCCGGGCGCCAATGGATTCAATTTTTTCCGACGAACAACGTAAAGGCGCCTTACAATTACGGGCTAATTATTTTTCATCTGCCTTGATGCAAAATGATGGCAATGGAAAATTTACCATTGTTCCTTTGCCGGTGCAGGCACAGCTTTCTGTGCTTAATGGGCTTATTGCAGATGATTTTGATGGCGATGGAAACCTTGATGTGCTCATTAATGGCAACGATTATGGAACGGAAGTTACCGTAGGCCGCTATGATGCAATGAATGGCTTATTATTGAAAGGTGATGGCAAAGGCAATTTTAATCCTTTGTCTATTTTACAAAGCGGCATTTATATTCCCGGCAATGGAAAGGCGCTGGTTTCTTTGAAAAGTAAAAGCAAAAAATATTTTATAGCGGCAAGCCAGAACAGAGGCCCGTTAAAAGTTTTTAAGCTAAACAGAAATAAAAAGTTAGTAGAAGTAAAACCTTTTGATGAAAGCGCAATAATAATTTATAAGAATGGCAGAAAACAAAAACGTGAAGTTAGTTACGGATCTTCTTTTTTATCACAATCTGGCAGGTTTTTAACTGTTGATGATAATGTGGTTTCTGTAACAATTAAAAATAATAAAGGTGAAGAACGCAGCATAAACTTGCAATAATTTTTTAATGGCAAGTAAAAATCATTCATATACCTCTGTAAAAAGAACATGTAATTTAGTACCAGTCCGACGGCAAATGAGCATAGCACTTTTCCTGGCAATCTCCTGGTGTATTATTATTACTTTTTCTTCCTGTAAAACCTATCACCGAAACAGCACTCATGCCGATATTCCATTGTCCAGTATAAAAAAAGGAGAGGAGCTTTCAAAAATATATTGCGGCTCGTGTCATAAATTACCAGACCCTTCATTGCTCGATAGTAAAACATGGGAAACCGGAGTACTTCCACAAATGGGGCCGCGGCTGGGTATTTTTAATTATGGGTTCGATAAATATCCAATGGAGAGGGGAAAAAATATTGATCCAGATTATTATCCTGCTAAGCAAATAATTGGTTTTACTGAATGGCAAAATATCCTTGATTACTATATCGCTACTTCACCGGATTCTTTGCCGCCCCAAAAAAGGAATGAAGCCATTAGTAAAAGCTTATCTCTATTCCAGGTGCAACTTCCGCAAATAGATTATGTAAAATCAGCAACGTGTTATGCAAAAATAAATGTGCAGGATACGTTGCATCCAATAATAATCAGCGATGCGCTTAAGCAAAATATTTATTTTATTAATAGAAAATTACAAATCACAGATTCTGTAACAGGCACCGGCCCTGTAGTAGATATTGATTTTAATAAAAATAGTTTGCTTGCCTGCGATATCGGGATTCTAAATCCTAACAACGGAAAATTTGGCAAAGGTGTACTGGTAAATATCAATACTAAGGGACAGTATCAAAAAGATACTATTCCTTTTATTGACAGCCTTCAGCGGCCGGTACAAATAACTCCTGCTGACCTCAATCATGATGGAAAAATGGATTATATCGTTTGTGAATTTGGTTACTTAGCCGGCCAATTATCCTGGTTGGAAAATTTAGGGAACAATAAATTTCAAAAACATATTCTTAGAAATACCCCGGGCGCCATTAAAGTTTATGTACAGGATTATAATCATGATCGGCTGCCGGATATATGGGCTTTATTTGCCCAGGCTGAAGAAGGAATATTCTTATTTACCAATAAGGGCAAAGGCAATTTTGGCCAGGAACAAGTTTTGAGATTTCCTCCTTCTTTTGGTTCATCCTATTTTGAATTGGACGATTTTAATAATGACGGCTATCCCGATATCGTTTATACCTGCGGCGATAATGCAGATTTTTCTCCTGTTTTAAAACCGTACCATGGTGTATATATTTTTATGAATGATGGAGCAAATAATTTTGCACAAAAATATTTTTTCCCAATAAATGGATGCTATAAAGCCATGGCAAGGGATTTTGATAATGACGGTGATCTTGATATAGCAGCTATTTCTTTTTTTGCTGATTATGCACATCAACCTGAAGAAGGCTTTGTTTACTTAAAAAATACAGGCAGCTTTAATTTTTTACCCTATAGCGTACCTGGAACTGAGACCGGCCGATGGCTAACTATGGATGCAGGTGATATTGATCGAGATGGAAAAACAGATATAATTTTAGGAAATTTTTCTGTTGCACCGGCAAGCAGTAAACCAGTAATTGACTGGAAGAAAGGGCGGCCTTTTATGGTTTTAAAAAACATTATTAAATAAATTACAATAGGCCTTAAGAAGTTTAATTTGCAGTATTTCTTAAATTTGAGACACAAAAAAATGAAACGACATAATTGCTAAATGAGATTTCACCTATATAACCATAATGCCTAAACGCAAAAAATGAAAACACTCGCTGCCTGTTTTAAAATTATAATTCTATCATCAGTATTTTTTGCTCATACAATCGCGAAAGCGCAAAAAATGCCGGCGTTTTCAATATTACAATCCAATGGTAAAACGCTGAACACGACAAATTTTTCTAATACAAAACCAGTTATCCTGATTTACTTTTCACCTGATTGCGACCATTGTACTACGTTACTAAATACAATGTTTGGCGAGATAAACAAATTTAAGAACGCAACAATTTTACTTGTTAGCTTCAGGCCAATGAATGAATTAATTGAATTTGAAAAAAAATATAAAACTCTTGCTTATAAAAATATCATTGTAGGAATGGAGCAACCCATTTTTTTCTTAAAAAATCTTTATCAGTTACAGTCAACTCCTTTTACGGCTTTGTTCAACAAAAAGGGTAACCTTGTTTACTCATATAAAAACGAAACAGAGGTTAATGATTTGATTATGCGCTTAAATAAAATTATGTGACTTGCAAATGATATGGGTAATAATATTATTTATTTTCCATTTGCATAACTTCTCCACGCCGCCCGCTTGCATCAAAAGCCGCAATACGAATGTTTCCCTTCGTCATAATTGGTTGTGCATATAAGGTGCTGTATATATCAGGATCTTTTCCATTGATTGTGTATCTAAGCTGCAACCCCGGAAATTGATTGTTTGCCAAAATGTTTCCATTTTCATTTTTGATACCCGGTGGTGGAATGCGATAATTGTAGCCGCCATTGTAATAGGATAATCTTGGTAGCTCACGCTTTCCTAGAACATTTACAAAATGGGACCAGGCAGTGTTGTACAATTGATCTTCTTTTGCTGAATCGGTTTCCAAAGCCCATGACGGGTCTTTGGCCCATGCTCTTTCTGCCATTCCTAACAGCTTGGGTAGCATCATATACTCCAAACGATCGGCGCTGATATTATTTTCTGACCACAGCAAACCTTCTATACCGACTATGTTTGATTTGCCATAATCTGTGAGCCTGATCTTTCCTGTTCTGTTTACTATTTTTAGCGGATTACCCTTTCCATCCTCTTTTACATTTTTCAAAAAATCAAAAGGGATAAAGTAGAAAGGCTTATCAACATCAACATAGCCGCCCCAATTTTGACCGTTTTCATTATATGCATTGTTATAAGCCAAATCAAAATACTGGTTGGATACATTTGACAGCACAACTTTATAGCCGGCATTTGCCAGCCTATACGCGAGGTCTTCATTGCCTGAGCCTATCGTATTATTCCATACATGCAATTGAAAATGATCGTTTACGAAATCCGGGTTGGGTATGTAATACGGTTTGCCATCCAGCTTCGTTTTGCGCATTCCCATTTCTTCCCAACCCGACATGAAGAGGCCTTTTGCCTTGAGCATCTCATTAAGTTTTCCGTAATAATAATACCAAAGATCCCCGGTATTTTTTATGGACGGATTTGTAATTTCAAATTGATGAACGACCGGCGATCCTTCCCAAACGCCGCCAGGGACTTCATCTCCGCCGAAATGAATAGTTGTAAG
>JALYYM010000162.1 GCA_030946565.1 Bacteroidota bacterium
TTTAATCATTTGTTTCAGCAAAATAAATTTCTTCCACCAACTGGCAAATTATGTGGCCTAAAGTAATATGGCTTTCCTGGATGCGTGGCGTATCATCTGATGGAATATTGATAAGATGATCAGAATGCTGTTTCAATTTACCACCGGTTGATCCGGTAAAAGCAATTGTTATCATCTGTTTTTCTTTGGCAATTTCAAACGCATTCACAATGTTTTTGCTATTGCCGGAAGTACTCAAACCCACCAGCACATCGCCTGGGTTTCCTATACCTTTTATCAATCTTGAATAAATAACATCGTAGCTGTAATCATTTGCCACTGCGGTCATATAAGAAGTATTACAATGCAGAGCTTCTGCCGGCAGCGCATCCCTGTCAGTATAAAAGCGACCGCTGAATTCTGCGGCGAGGTGCTGCGCATCTGAAGCGCTGCCGCCATTCCCGCAAAACAAAACCTTGTTGCCTTTTTCAAAAGCGCTCACCATTACATTCACACAATCCATCACGGTTTGCATCAATTTTTCATCAGCGAGTATTTGTATTTTTACATCAATAGATGCCTGGATAATATTTTTTATTTTTTCCATTATGAATTTTATAAACAAAAGTGGCGCTTTAAATAATTTGATTTTCGTTGCAAAGGAACAACTCTTTATATAATCGGTTGCAATTCGATTTTAAAAGCAATGTCACCGCAGAGCATGCAAAACAAAGAATACGCAGAAAAAATAGCACTGGATTAAATAAATTAATCATCCATTGTCACCATGGCCTTTATCACCTTGTCAGCATCATACAGCCTGGTTTGAAAGGCTTCTTTAAGATCATCAAATTGTATTCTTTGCGTGATATAAATGGATGGATCAACCAATCCATTTTTCATTTCTTTAATCACACGCTCAAAATCTTCCCTTGTTGCATTGCGGCTGCTCATTAATGTTGTTTCTCTTTTGTGAAATTCAGGATGACTGAAACTGATTTCTTCTTTTTGTAAACCGATCAATACAAATCTTCCTCCATGTGCAACATATTGCAGTGCATTGTTAATTGCCTTTTGATTACCCGTTGCATCAATTACTACTGTCGGCATATTGCCTCCTGTAATTTCACTTAATTTTGCTAAGGCGTTTTCTGTTGCCGCGTTAATGGTATAATCCACCTTCAATTTTTCTCTGCAAAATAAAAGCCGTTGATCGTTTATATCAAGTGCAACAACATTCGCACCGACAATCTGTGCAAACTGCATCGTACCAAGGCCGATAGGCCCGGCGCCGATAACCAAAACAAATTCACCATCAGTAACTCCCGCCCGCTTTATGCCGTGAGCGCCTATTGCCAGTGGTTCTACCAAAGCAAGCTGCTCATACGATAGCCCTTCGCCTTTTACTAATGCATAAGATGGAACGGAAACATATTCCGCCATGCCACCGTCAATGTGCACGCCAAATACTTTAATGTTTACACAACAGTTAGGTTTATTATTCCGGCAGGCGATGCATTCGCCGCAATTGAAATAGGGGATAAAGGTCAATGCTTCACCGGGCACAAACCCATCCGCGCCATCGGCTTCAATTAAGTCGGCAGCGAGCTCATGGCCTAACGTTCTCGGGTAGTTGAAAAATGGCTGTGTGCCTTTGTACGCGTGCAAATCGGTACCGCAAATACCGATGCGTTTTATTTTTAAGATTGCATGGCCTGACTGCAATACGGGAGGCGTGGTATTTTTATATTCTAACAATTCAGGTTGTACGCAAACCAATTTTTTCATGTTGAAATCTTTTTATGCATTGGCCAATGCGCGGTCCAAATGCACATAACCTCCATCTACATAAATCAATTGACCAGTCGTATGGCTTGAGCAATTAGATAATAAAAATGCGGTGGTGTTGGCAATTTCTTCCGCGGTCGTCATGCGATTTCCCAAAGGGATTTTTGAAGTAATTTCTTTTAATTTTTCATCTCCGTTTTCTAATGTCGCGATCCATTTTTCATAAGCAGGCGTCCAACATTCAGCTACTACTATTGCATTTACACGAATGCCATATTTTAATAATTCAACTGCCCATTCCCGCGTAAGTGCATTACGGCCACCATTGGCTGCAGCGTAAGCAGAAGTATTTCCCTGGCCTGTTTCTGCAGTTTTAGAAGTTATGTTTACGATAGCGCCTTTTGATTTTATTAAAGCAGGCAATGCATGATGCGCCAGTAAATAATAATGAACCACATTCTTATGCAACGATGCCATAAATTTTTCATAATTACCATGCTCAAGCCCAACACCATCATTTACGCCGGCATTATTTACCAGGCCATCTATGCGTCCAAATTTTTCCATTACTTCTTTTACCGCTCTCTCACATTGGCCAGGCCCGGTTAATTCTGCTACAACCTGGAAGGCGTTGCCACCAAGGGTTTCGATTGCCTTTACCGTTTTCATATTATCTTCTTTATTTCTTCCAATGATCACAGGTGTGGCGCCTTCAGCCGCTAATACTTTTACAATGCCTTCACCTATTCCTTTGGCGCCGCCTGACACGATGATGACTTTATCTTTTAATTGTAAATCCATATTTTAATTTTTATATTCTATTCGTAACAATTCGTTTATTCGTGGCTTATTTTAACGAAAATATTTTATCCATTCTTATCCATTTTTCACCTTCATTCGCCCAGGGTAATGACTGCTGAAATTTCCACATAAGTACTTCCCATTCCTGCACTTTTTCATTGGCAGCATCTATAGCTGCTTTAGTTTCAAATTTAAAATCATCGGATGTTTCCATGATCATAAATAAACGATTACCCGTGCGATAAATTTCCATATCAAGAATGCCTGCATCAGTAATACTTTTTTTTATTTCCGGCCACACCTTTGTATGATAGTCCTCATACTC
>JALYYM010000176.1 GCA_030946565.1 Bacteroidota bacterium
AAAAGCTCCACAAAAAATAATTGTTATTGGCGCCGGCGCCGGCGCATTTGGCTTTATTAAAAGTTATCGTGCATTGAATGATGAGGATGAAATAATAGTTTTCAGCAAAGAGAATTTTCCGTTTTACAACAGGGTCTTGCTACCGGATTATATAAGTGGAGCACACACGTGGGAACATCTTGTGAAAATGAATACCGAAGAGGAATTTGATTTTAATCTGCGGCTACACCGTGGCGTTAGTATAGATAAAATTGACAGGGAGCGAAAACTTGTTTATGACAGCAAGGGCAATGTACATGCGTATGATGTACTCATAATGGCGACAGGAAGCAGGGCTGCTATGCTAAAAGATGTACCCTCATTGCAAGGAATCTTTACCATGCGCAGCCGCGTTGATGCTGATGATTTCAAAAATCATATTGATCCTGCAAAAGGAAAAGTGATTATAGTGGGAGGTGGATTATTAGGTATCGAGCTTGCTGCGTCGTTGCAGGAAGTAAATGTTGAAGTGACCATTATACAACGTATCTCAAGGTTAATGGACAGGCAACTTGACCCATTAGGCAGTCAACTTTTACATGAAATATTAACCGAGAAAGGAATACAGATTTATTATAATGATGAGATAGAGCGATTTCTTGGAACGGAAATAATTGAAGGCATTCGGCTAAAAAGCGGGCTTACTATAGATTGCCAGGCTATTGTAATTGCGGTAGGAACAGTGCCTAACATTGAACTGGCAAATGCATCTTCACTTCTATGTAAAAGAGGCGTAGTGATAGATGAGTACCTTCAAACAAATGATCCATCCATTTATGCCATTGGAGAAATTGCGGAGTTCAAAGGATTTCTGTATGGGATAACTGCTGCTGCTGAACAGCAGGCTGATATTGTTGCGAGACATTTAAGCGGTGACATTTCAAAATACTACAACGGCTCTTTACTAATGAATATTTTAAAGCTGCATGGTTCTGATGTTTGCTCGCTTGGTTTGGCTGAATCTCCTGATGATCCGGCTTATGAAGAAGTTGTTTTTATTGATAAGGCAAAATGCTATTATAAAAAATGCATCATTCATAATGATAAGTTAGTAGGCGCTATTTTGATTGGTGATAAAACAGAATTTCTTGAATTCAGAAATCTGATTGAAAACAAAATTGAACTTAGCGATAAACGATTACAGCTATTAAGAAGCGGGCAAAAAGCGGAACCTGTTCTCGGTAAATTAGTATGCAGTTGCGCTGGGATTGGTGAAGGAAATATTTTGAATAAAATAAACGAAGGCTGTACGGACCTTGTACAACTTTGCCAGCTTTCCGGCGCAGGTATGGGTTGTGGCAGTTGCCGCCCGGAGGTGAAAGCCATACTGGACCTGGAGTTAAAACACCCAATGAAAATAGCTGTATAGAAAATTGTTTGCAGTAAATTATATTGAATTAGGTAGAATATTCGCTGAGAACGTAATAAAAAGGGCTCGCAAATATTGAATACAAACCGGGACGTCTTTGCATCGCCGCTAGTTTTATCAGAATCGTTACATTATTCGGGCAACTCGCAAGGGACATCCCGCTAATCGTTACGTCTTTGCGAGCCGCCAGAATAGAGGTTATAATGAAATAAAGTTTGCGGCGGCGAAGCAATCTCCTTGGAGAAGCAGAATTCAAGGAGATTGCCACAAAAACATGCTGGTGATTTCAATTCAAAACTTTGTAAAACTTGCGCATGTTTTTTCGCAAAGACGTGACTTGGACAAGCCGCCTTTGCCTGTGTTACGCTTGCGATTGTTCTACCTAATTCAAAAATTATAAATGAAAAAAAATGACAGAAGAAAATATAATCATTGAACGTTTTCATTACAACTCAGAAAAAGTTAGGAGTGAAAATGAAGTAATCTATTTTGATTTCGAGGAAGATTTTGTTGAAGACAATATTCGCTGCATCCCTATGTGCGTGCGGTTTAAGCTGGATGCCTGTGGCATCAAATTACAATTAAAGGAATGGAGCAAGATGTCAGTTAGTGAAAGAAATAATTTAGCGGAGATTAAATGCGCCACTGGTATAGAGGCTCAGGAATACCGTAACTATTTGAAGCAAATTATTTTTAACTGCACAAAAAATAAAGCCACAGAATTATCAATAGAAAAAAATCCTGCATGGCGAAACGTGTATGAATTACCAGCATTACTTATGGAAAGGCTTGAAGAATTTAACTGGACAATATCATTATTCCAATGGATGGAGCTTAGCAATCTGCAGCGTTTCGTTTTACTGAAGTTATGTAAGCCCGGGCACGAGCATAAAAATTTTTCGAAAGCAGCAAAGGAATTTGGATTAGTATAAATAAAGTTATGAGGTACGCATATCAGTATAAAATAAATTTTATCGGTGGGATAGTTTCGCCTGGTTACTTACACAACCTCCTGGAAGGCTTGCAGGAAGCGGGTTTGAATCAAGTACGTTTTGGACTGCGCCAGCAGTTGCTTATAGATTCAACGATAAAAGATCATAAAAAAGTGAAGGCTGCTCTAAACAATTGCAATGCAGACTATGAAATAAACAAAGATGTTTATCCTAATATCAGCAGCTCCTATCCCGCTGCCGAAATTTTTATTAAAGACACATGGCTTGGTGAAGGTGTCTATAAAGATATCTTTGACCTCTTTGATTACAAGCCCCACATAAAAATAAATATTGCAGATAGTAACCAAACTTTCATGCCTTTTTTTACAGGCAATATAAATTGGATCGCCTCGAAGAATAGCCACTTCTGGCATTTATATATCCGCTTTCCTAAAACAAACGTTCTATTCGAATGGAAAGAGTTAATTTATACTAATGACATAGCCCGGTTATCAAAAGAAATTGAAAAGGAAATTTTTAATCAGCGGTCATTATATTTTGATAATAATAATGCCGATGGAAATAACCTGTACAACACAATAATGTCAACAACTTCATTTATCTCAAAACCTTCGGAAGAAAAACTGGACTTACCCTCTTTCGAATTGCCGTATTATGAAGGCTATAATAATTATGGCAATAAATCATGGCTGGGAATTTACAGGAGGGATGAATTGTTTGACATCAATTTCCTGAAAGATGTTTGCCGTATTTGTTTAGAAACAAAGTCCGGCGAATTATATACAACGCCATGGAAATCGCTTATTGTAAAAGGCATTGACGAAAAAGACCATCACCTCTGGTCATTTATTTTAGGAAAACACCGCATTAATGTTCGCCATGCCGCCAATGAATTAAACTGGCAGGTAGAAGATACCAACGAAGATGGATTAATGATAAAGCGATTGGTCATTCGCGAATTTGATAAAAAAGATGTTCGTGCTTACGGTTTGTGCTTTGCTGTAAAAACGCAGCCTAAGTCTGGTTTATTTGGTTCTGTTTTAATACGCAGGCAATTCAATCTTATTCGCGGTCAATTAAAAGCACTTGCGAAATATGACATCTTGTACAGCGCCGGCTTCAATCCAAATTCAAAGGAATATATTTTATTCAGGAGCAATATCGCAAAGGAAAACTTGCCCACCTATCTTATTGCGTTATGCAAATATTATTATGAGCAAAGAAGCGCGGGTGAACTTTTACCAGGCAGCACTTATACAGTTGAACCCGCGGAAGAACAAAAAGAATCAATAGAAAAAATGATCTTTCAATGCAAGCATTGCTTTACAGTATATGATGAAGACGCAGGAGAAATTGACAATGCAATAGAGGCCGGAACTTTATTTGATGATTTGCCGGCAACCTATTGTTGTCCTTTGTGTGAAGCGCCGGCATCAGATTTTAAAAAGATTGAAAGAAGGTTGCTAGGTTTGCAAAATGCTTAATCAGTAATCACGGCAAGACTTTGATGGCGGAACTTAGGGAGTTGCTATATTGTAGTTTTCAAATAATTTATTTTTAAAAAGTAGTAAGGATGGCTTAAATCCCTCAGTCTCCGCAGAAACAGGGAAATGAAATAAAAAAAAGCCTGCTACTTTCTGTAACAGGCTTTAATTTTTAATTATTACAATATTTTTCTTAGCTTTTTTTCTTCTTGTTTTGCTTGCGCTGCCCAAAGATGTTGCCTTCTTTAAAACCATTTCCTTCGGGGCTTCCGAGCCTTGTCATAGCGCACCTGAAACCTACAGTGCTACTGGCCTGGTCTTGCTCAAGATAACGCCTGGCACCTGGCGCTAACCAATAAGGCATATCGTTCCAGCTACCACCTTTTATCACACGCGACTTATCGCTTATCAATGAAGTAATACCGTATCCATAAGTAACTGCAGAAATTGAATCACCATCAAGATAGTTTATGACATCGCCTTTTTGATAATTGCGGCGTGAAACTGATTCCGCATCTGTAACTACTTCTTTCTTCAGGCGGCCAAGAGTATCTCTTTCGTATTCGCCCTGGCCATTCTTGTAGAACTTGGTAAATTTATTACCGCGATAAGGGTTTACATCATCTTCATCAAGTGAAGTAAGTGGACGATAAACATCACCTACCCACTCGCTCACGTTTCCACTCATATTATACAAACCATATCCATTAGGATAAAAAGATTTAATCGGTCCGGGTATAGCGGCGCGATCGTTTAATCCTCCGGCAACACCCATCACGTCACCATTACCTCTTTTAAAGTTAGCAAGGAACTGCCCCTGCCAGCTTCCGCGGCGGTTATCACGAAGCCCGTTTACATTTTTACTCCATGAATAAACCTGCTGATTGGAGATTACTTCCTCGCCATGATTCTTTTCTTTTTTACGGGGGTTCGGATTTTGAGCAATTATGCCATAAGCAGCATATTCCCATTCTGCTTCTGTTGGAAGGCGATAGCCCGGTAATAAAATACCATCTTCAAATGTGATAATTTTTCTTGCCCTGCCACTTATATCTTTTAGGCCACCTTTTTTGGGAGCCGTTTTATTATTAATTTCATCAGGGCTCATTAAATAAGTATCTGTATTAAACGTCTGATCTCCCTGCCCACCTTTCATGGCCGTTAGCGGAGATTTTTTATTTAAATACCCTTTATCTATTAGCACCTTTTCATTTACCCTGTCTGTTCTCCAGATACAAAAATCGTGAGCCTGCTCCCAGGTAACTCCCACCACCGGGTAATAATTATATGCAGGATAACGGAAATAGTATTCCACGTAAGGTTCGTTATAGGCCAGCTCACTTCTCCATACCAAGGTATCGGGCAATGCCATGCGCATGATGGTAGTGTCATTATCGAAAGTGTTGCTAAGCCAATAGAGATATTCACGATAGTGCACATTGGCTACTTCGGTCTCATCTATATAGAAAGAGTTAACACTTACGCGACGCGGAATGTTATTCCAGTCTCCCATTACATCTTCTTCTTTTGCTCCCATGGTAAAAGTTCCACCCTGCACGAAGACAAGTCCTGGCCCGGTTTTCTGCTCCTTAGCCTTTAATACGTGGAAATTTCCATAATTTTTATCGTCATAATTCCATCCTGTTACCGAAGATTGATCTTTCTTCTTATGGCAGGAGGTAAAGGCGAAAGAAGCTGCCAGTATAAAAAATAGAGATTTAATGGCGGACGTTGATTTTAGCATGTGCATTCGTTTTGAAGATTATTTAACGAAAGGTTTTCTTTCTTATTGTAGGAATACGTTTTTATAGAAGCGAATATAAACACTTTATTTGATTTTGATTTGTCATTAAAAACCAATTTTTCCATGTGGTAAGACTTTTGCAAACCATTCACAAATGCAGGAGGAACAAGGTTTGAAGTTATTTTTCCAGATTGCATTGCATCTGCTATATTTTTACGAAAATATAACGCGGAAGGTTCAAATGTATTTCCCGGATGACACATTTAATTAATGCAATATTCCTTTTCCAGGTGCGTTCAATTGAATTGAAAGAATCGAAAACGCTTCAAAGAGCAGATGAACGGAGAAGCGTCCTTAGAAAATTGTTTGTTTAGTATGCATCATAATAGAAAAAAATTGTCTCTATTTAAAATCCGGGTTTACTTATATTCATGTATATGAATACGATAATTAAATTGCCCTTTTCAATAAAAAATTTACTTTTACAAACCAAAAACTAATTTCTATATAGTTTAGCTCTACCTAACCAAGCAAAAATTACTCATGAAACAAGCTACTTTGAAGTTAACGGCATTGGCGATGCTGATAGGAAGTTCTTTTGTCGTTAAAGCGCAAAGCAATACAAATTCTATAAACGTTGTTACAACGGCCGTTCCTTTTTTACGAATTTCACCAGATGCACGCTCCGGCGGAATGGGAGATGTAGGAATCGCTACAGCGCCAGATGCTAATTCATCTTTTTGGAACCAGGCAAAAATTCCTTTTGCCACGAGCAAATCATCCATCGCTGTTACTTATACTCCGTGGTTAAAGGGGCTTGACCTTAACGATGTTTATCTTGCTTCTCTTGCAGGCTATTACCAGTTGGACGATCTGCAGGCTATTTCGGCTTCATTGCGTTATTTCAGCCTTGGTAATATCCAGTTTACTGACTATTCAGGTCAAATTACCGGAGACTTCAGGCCACGGGAATTTGGCGCTGACATTGGCTATTCGCGAAAACTTTCTGATAACCTGGGTTTAGGTTTTGCTTTGAGATATATTAATTCAAACCTTACCGGTGGCGGAGTTTCACAGGGAGGTACAGTGTATAAGGCTGGTAATTCAGTAGCAGCAGATCTGTCAGTATTCCATGATGGAACTGTTAACAGCACAGATGGTTCCGGATTGAACTGGGGTATTACTCTTTCTAACCTGGGAACCAAAATTTCTTATACTAATGATGCCTCAGAAAAAGATTTTATTCCCGCTAACCTTGGTTTGGGAGTTGCTTATGTAAAAGCCGTTGATGATGCAAATAAGGTCACTTTTGGATTAGACATTAATAAACTCCTGGTTCCAACCCCTCCTCTTCTTAATGATTCTGCGGGATTGGCAAACTATCACAGCAAAGGTGTGGTGAGTAGTTGGTTTAGCTCATTCGGCGATGCACCAGGTGGCTTCAGTGAAGAGTTAAAAGAGTTCCAGGTTTCAGTTGGTGCAGAATATTCTTACAATAATCAGTTTGCTTTCAGGGCAGGTTATTTTTATGAAGCACCGACTAAAGGTGATCGTAAATATTTTACTGTTGGAGCCGGGCTGAATTATAATATGTTTGGGTTAAATTTCTCTTACCTAATCCCTTCGGGAAGTGGAATAAACAGGAATCCATTGTCAAACACTTTGCGCTTCAGCCTTATTTTTAATCTTGATAAAGACTCAGCACCGGTAAACACACAATAATAAAGTTGAAAAAGATTATATACAAAGCCTCACTTATTGTGAGGTTTTTTTTTAACGACAACATCAAATAGTGTGATGAAATGTTTGTGCCGGATAATTGTTACCAGCAGGTTTACGAGTAAGAGTTAATAGCTATTTTTAGCTTGCTAATATTTTTTTTAAAAATAATTTCAATAATTAAACGATTAATTTATGTCATTCAGAATCGGTTTCGGAATAGATTTTCACCAGTTGGTTGAAGGGCGTGATCTTTGGATCGGTGGCATAAAGCTGGAACACACGAAAGGCGCTTTAGGGCATAGCGATGCTGATGTATTACTTCACGCCATTTGCGATGCGCTATTAGGAGCAGTTTGCCTTGGAGATATCGGTGTTCATTTTCCTGACACTTCGGATGAATTTAAAAATATTGACAGCAAGATTCTATTGGAAAAAACATTT
The DNA here is from genome assembly GCA_030946565.1 of Bacteroidota bacterium. Next base: position 7,753 of record JALYYM010000176.1, read on the forward strand.
GCTCTTATTAGCAAGTCAGGGTATAAAATTGGAAATATTGATACAACTATTTGCCTGGAAGTGCCGAAGATAAAACCATATATTCCTGCTATGCAAAAAGTAATTTCAAAAATACTTTCTGTTAATGAAAATGTCGTTTCAATTAAAGCAACCACATCAGAGAAGATGGGTTTTATTGGCCGTGAAGAAGGTGTTGCGGCTTATGCCACCGCACTTTTAGAGTCAATAGAATAAGCTCGCTAATTTTTTTTCATGGGCTCAATAGCCTCCTTATCTTTGTCGCAATGCAAGAAGTGGAAATAAAGATCATTAACACATCTGGAAACAGTTTACCGGAATATGCCACTTACGGTTCATCTGGCCTCGATTTAAAAGCAGCCCTTGAATCGCCGGTTATATTAAAACCGTTAGAAAGAGCGATGATCCCTACAGGAATTTTTATCGAATTGCCTTATGGTTTTGAAGCGCAGGTAAGGCCACGCAGCGGGCTGGCGCTAAAGCATGGTATAACCTGTTTAAATTCGCCTGGTACGGTTGATAGTGATTATCGCGGCGAACTGAAAGTGATTCTTGTAAATTTATCAAACGATTCGTATACAGTCAACAATAGCGAGCGTATAGCCCAGATCGTTATATCAAAAGTTGAAAGAGCGAATTGGCTACCGGTATTACAATTAGAATCTTCTGTAAGAGGTGAAGGCGGATTTGGCCATACAGGAAAAATCTAATTTTTAAAACAAGTATTAATGAACAGCAAAATTTTCTTAGTTCTTATTGGAATGGTCTTCTTATATGTAGGAGAAGGTTGCCGGTCAACAAAAAAACTGCAGACTGCAGTAAATAAAAAAGATACTTTGATTGCAAGCCCCGCGATAGTTGCTAATAATGACTCTCTTAAACAAGCGGCATTTAACCTGAATTCCCTCGCAAAACATAAGATAAACTTCACTACTTTTTCTGCTAAAATAAAGGTGGAATATGAAGATAACAAAGGAAAACAACCAGACTTTAATGCATTTGTAAGGCTCTATTCTGATAGTGTGCTTTGGGTGTCGATAAGCGCAACCTTCCTAAGCATAGAAGCCTTTAAAATTTTGATTACAAAAGACAGTGTCATCATAGTAAATAAATTAGATAAGCAGGTCGAGCACCATCCGTTCAGCTATATGGAAGAGATAACACATATACCCTTAAACTTTGCAAACCTGCAGGATTTAATTATCGGCAACCCGATATATGTAGGCGATAGCGTAGTTTCTTACAGGCAAACTGAAAATCATATTTTGATAGCGACAGTTGGACAATATTTTAAAAACCTGCTGACGATTTCTGCAGACAATAAGCTTATTGAAAGAAGTA
>JALYYM010000177.1 GCA_030946565.1 Bacteroidota bacterium
CGAGCGTACCTCTGCATCCCAGGGAGCGGTTTGTATTATTTTTTTAATTTTATAATAATCGCCATCTGCTTCAAAATCCGCCCCGAGGTAGCCAACATTTTGGCTATTTTCTTTTTCGAGATCACCTCCACCCTGGTAAGTATGCGAAGCGTTTAATTCGCCGATCATGTCTCCGAGAATAAAGTTGAGATCTTCCCGGGTGGAAGCGCCGGTAAGTATTCTGCTGTATTGCTGCCTTACACTATCCCAGTTTACACCGTGCATGTTAGGATCATAAAAATAGTCCCGCTCCATTCGCCACGTATCGGTAAGTATTTGCTTCCACTCGTCCATAGGGTTCACCATCATTTGCATATCAGCAATCGCGATTGGCTTTTCAAATTTTTGTGCTTCTGCGGGCTTCACTATGGCGAAAGCTTCTCCCTGGCGTACAAGCATTTTCTGCCTGTCCGCAGAAAGCGTGTAGTCGTCGGCGTTATCTAAAATTGCTTTTTCTTCTTTCTTTTCTGTATCAAATATTTTTAGAGAAGCCTTTGCAACCTGATCGCCCTGCATTGGATATTTTAGATAAATTATCTTGCCTTTTGTGGATGAAATATTTCCATAATTTCCGGCGGCTAAAGGAAGTATTTCCAGGCGTGATTCTATATCATCAAAATCAATATCAACTGGACTTACCTTCACCCTTATTTTTTGTGTAGAATCCATTGCCTTAGCGCTAATCTTCTTCACCACAATTTTTGTAATTGGCTCAGAGGGTAAAATTTTTATCGTATCATTTTCAGGAAATAAAATTGAATGCGTTTCTTTTTGAAGCGTGATAGCCGCGAGCTGCGTGGAATTTGCATAAATAAATGAATTATCAATATCGCTATAATTTGGAGAAAAAAATTGTGAAGTGCGCAGGTAAAGATATTTTCCCTCGCTTTCAAACATAGGATCAGCAGCGCTATAGAAGCCACTGGTTACCTGGTGAAGCTGTTTGTTTTTATAATCGAAAATAAAAACAGCGTTGTGCTGATTTTCAAGATCGCGGCTATAAGTAAGATACCTTCCATCGGGAGACCAGCTACAGGAGAAACTCTCGAGGGCAGAATTTAAAAAATGTAAGGCATGATCTACGTCACTAGTATTGCCTGAGGATACTTCCACTATTTTTATTTTCATCGCTTTATCAATGAAGGCAATTTTTTTACTATCCGGCGACCAGAATAAATTATACCGAAAGCCGGCACCATAGCTCGTAAGCTTAAGTGGCTTGTTTTCATCATAAGGCGTAGTGTATAATTCATACTCTCCTGATTGATCGCACCAATAAGCGATCGTCTTACCATCGGGCGACCAGGCAGGATAACGTTCAGCCGTACCCGAAGAAGTAGTGAGGTTTTTTATAAAACCTTTTTCGGCAGGCAAGGAAAAAATATCGCCACGCGCTTCCATCACTACGCGGTTGCCATCGGGGCTTAGCCCGGTATGCTGAATGTATTTATCAACTTTTTCGAGCTTTGGTTTTAAGGATGCTTTATCACTAACCAAAGACACTTTTACTTCCGTCATTTTTTTACTGGAAAAATTATAGAGATAAAGATTACCACCTGCCTCAAATACAATATCATCAGGGCCCGCAGAAGGAAAGTGAATGTCATAATTTTTTAAATCAGTGATCTGCTCTACAGTCTTTGTTTTGGTACTGTACTTCCATATATTCATTCGCACCGTTGCGCCACGGTCACTTAAAAAGTAAATATCATCATTATGCCACATAGGAAATTCATTGCCTTCTTCTGTATTGAGATTTGTAATATTTTCTGAAGTATTGTTAGCAAGATTGAAAATATGAATATCGGCTTTCCAACCACCACGATATCTTTTCCAGTTGCGAAAAGCCTGTGTACGAAACGTAACAGCAAGCTCTTTTCCGTCAGGTGAATAGGAAGCGAATTCGCCATAAGCCAACGGAAGCTTCTGCGAAGGCCCGCCCGTAGCCGCTATCGTATATAGTTGATTAAATCTGTCGCGGCCACTTTCCCTTCCTGAGGCAAACAATACGCGTTTGCCATCAGGCTGCCAGCCTACCACCCTGTCTGGGCCTCCGTGAGAAGTAAGTCTTGCAGGAATGCCTCCTGTGGTTGGCAACACATATACATCTTTGTTGCCGTCATAATTTCCGGTGAAGGCAATGCTTTTACCATCAGGAGAAAAACGCGGAAAGCTTTCCACACCCAGCGGGGAACTTAGCTTTATCGCTTCGCCTCCCGTCTTCGGCATTACCCAAAGATCATTGGAGTATGTAAAAACGATTTGTGTTTTTGATACATCCGGATAGTGGTAAAGACCGGCATCAGTTTGCCCAAAAATGTTTAAGAAAAATAAATTGCATAGCGTGTACAATACTAATTTCTTCATGAAATGATTTTTTTTAAAAATGTATTAATTGTAAATGGCATCCCGGGATTAAAAGCAGTTGTTTATAAAACAAAAGTAAAGTAGGAATAATTTAATTATTGAAAAGGGTTTTATGGATGTATGGTGAGGGAATAAGGAAAGCAAGTATCTACAATTACACTATACCCGCCACTTCGGTAACCACACCGAAGCGCTTCCTGGTCATGCAAAAGTTCTGCACGACGCAAAAATTATAAAGTGAAGGCCGGATAGAAAAATTCGATAAAATCCATTTCAATATCAGTATATTGGGTGATACAAGGGATAAGAAC
>JALYYM010000178.1 GCA_030946565.1 Bacteroidota bacterium
AAAAAAATGCAACCGCGGTGTATGCCCTCGAAACAAGGCTGGCAAAGGCAAGCCGCAAACTGGAAGACCTGCGTGACCCTTATAAAAATTATAATAAAATGGATGTGCAGCATCTTTCAAAACTTGCTTCAAATATCAACTGGAACGATTTTATGAAAGATGTTGGTATCACAAAAATAGATTCGGTAATTGTTGGGCAGCCAGAGTTTTATACGGCGCTCAATAATGAAATAAAATCAACTAACATAAACGACTGGAAAAATTATTTAATCTTTCATCTTGTACAAAGCTATAGCGGCTTTCTCGATTCAGTAAGTTTTAATAACGCATTTACTTACACACAAAACCTAAGTGGTGCAAAGGAGCCAAGGCCACGCTGGAAAAGGGTCTTAGATGCTGAAGAAAATTCTATGGGCGAAGCGCTCGGCCAGCTTTTTGTAAAAGAATACTTTAATGATATAGCGAAGCAGCGATACAATAATATTGTAGAGAACATCCGTACTGCCTACAAAGAACGAATAAATAATTTGTCGTGGATGAGTGACAGCACCAAGCAAAAAGCAATTGCAAAATTGACCAGCATCACTCCAAAAGTTGGCTATCCTGATAAATGGAAAGATTTCAGCGCTTTAAAAATTGACAAGGGAGCATACGCCCTAAATATTGAACGGGCAAGGATATGGTGGCACAATTATAACATCAATAAATTAGGTAAGCCTGTTGACAGAACCGAATGGGACATGACGCCACAGACATACAATGCTTATTACAACCCGAGCAATAACGAGATTGTGTTACCCGCCGGTATTTTTGCAGTGCCGGGTTATCGCGATGCTGATCTGGATGATGCGTTGGTTTATGGCTATGCCGCTGCTTCTACTGTAGGCCACGAAATCACGCATGGGTTCGATGACCAGGGCCGTCAATATGATCCGCAGGGGAATTTGAAAAACTGGTGGACGCTAAAAGATTCAGCCGAATTCAGCAACCGTGCAAAGAAAATCATCAATCAATTTAACGAGTACAACCCTGTAGATACTTTACATGTAAATGGCAATGCAACACAGGGCGAAAACATAGCAGACCTTGGCGGCATGCTGCTTGGCCTCGACGCTTTTAAGAAAACAGATGCCTTTAAAAAGAATGAAAAAATTGGCGGCCTTGCACAACTGCAAAGATATTTTCTTGGCTATGCGCTTGGTTGGATGTATGAAGAAAGAAAAGAGCGTTTAGCCAACCAGGTTATGGTGGATGTGCATGCACCGGCAAAAGAAAGAGTAAATGGGCCGGTGGTAAATGTGCCTGAGTTTTATGAAGCATTTGGTGTAAAACCGGGAGACAAAATGTACAGGCCGGATAGCCTTCGCGTTCATATCTGGTAAGCGCGGTACTTTTAAAAAAAAAATCATTCTTCTTTTATAAGAAGTGAACATTATCCTAAACAAAAATGTTACATACCAGAAAAAGAAACTTATGGAAGACAAAAAAGCAGAAATAATAAAATTAAAGGAAGAAGGTGGAAGCGGTATGCTGGAGTCTGATCCGGAAACGCTTCACACACCCGATCCGCAGGAACACATGGAAGGGCCTGTCTCCTCTTTGATGCATGGACTCGCTGAAGGCTTTGATGATAAAAACGCGGAGAAAAAAATTAAAGAGGAAGGGTAGCAGTTTTACTTTGATAATTGAAAGAGAAATTCATTTGAAAAATTACAACAAGTAAGAAGGCAAGTTTATTTTTTTGCTTTCGGCGAATCCCTCAAAATAATTTGTATGCCGGAAGGCCCGTCCCTGCTGCATTTAAAAAATAAATTATTGCCTTTCAAAGGCAAAGTTGTGAGAGAAGCGGGCGGCTACGGGCCTATGCCCACAGAATGGATCAAGGGGAAAAAATTACAGGATATTCTTACATGGGGCAAACATTTATTGTTTGTTTTTCCTAACGGTACCGTTCGCGTACACCTTATGCTTTTTGGAGAGATATTGATCAACGAACGCAAGAAAGTGAACCGGTCTTTCTTTCTTGAGTTTAATAAAGGGGAGATTAATGGGTATGTAGTAAAAGCTCAAAAACTAGATGGCAAGCCTGAAGAAATATACGATTGGCGTGTGGACATTATGAGCAAAACCTTTAAACCTGCTTTTGTAAAGACCCTGCTAAAAAGCTACGCCGAAAAAACTATTGATGACGTGTTAATGAATCAAAAGGTGTTCTCGGGATCGGGAAATAAAATAAGGAATGAAGCGCTCTACCGTGCCGGAATTCATCCATTAAGTATTACGGGAAAGATACCGGCAGCAAAGATTACACATCTTATAAAAGAAGTAACTCGCTACGCCCGGATATTTTACGATGAACTCGAAACCAATGGCGTGAACAAAAGTTTCTCTGTTTACCAACAGCAGTATGCGCCGGATGGAAGCGAAGTAATAATGAAAGTTTTACCCCGCACAAAGCGTAAAATATTTTTTAGCGAGCACAAACAAATTTTGTATGCATAAATACCTTTAAAGAATATTTGAAAATTCTTTGAATGACAGTGCCTTTATTTACATCACTAATTCCCCGCATTTTCTTTTACGTTTTTTTGTTTCTCTAATTATCGGCTAACTCTATCCATACAGGGGCGTGATCACTTGACTTTTCCCAGCCACGCACATTGCGATCAACGCCGGCTGCTATAAGGCTTGAAGCGGTATGTTTACTAAGCAGAAAATGATCAATACGCAAACCCGCATTGCGGCCATAAGCATTTCGAAAATAATCCCAAAAGGTATAAATGACTTCATCGGGATATAATTTTCTTATCGCATCCGTCCAACCTTGTGCTACCAATGCCTTAAAAGCTGAACGAACTTCAGGGCGGAAAAGCGCATCGTCCACCCAGCGCTCCGGTTTGTAAACATCAAGTTCTGTTGGCATCACATTATAATCGCCGGTTAATACAACAGGTTCGTTAGCCGCCATAAGCTCTGCCGCATGTGCTGTCAATCGTTCAAACCATTTCATTTTGTATTCCAACTTTGGGCCGGGCGCCGGGTTACCATTTGGCAGGTACAGGCAACCGATAATAATCCCATTCACCTTTGCTTCAATGTAGCGGCTATGCAGATCTTCCGGGTCGCCGGGCAGCACCCGGCGCATTTCTTCGGGCTTTCCTTTACGTGAAAGTATGGCAACTCCATTCCAACTTTTTTGGCCATGCCAGATTGCTTCATACCCTGCGTCCTTTATAGCTTGCTCCGGGAATTTTTCCTGCGGCGCTTTTAGTTCCTGCAGGCAAACTACATCCGGGGCAGTTTCAGCGAGCCAGCGAAGCAATACCGGCAGGCGGCCGTTTACACCATTCACATTGTAAGTAGCTATTCTCATTTCTTAAAATTTTTTTATTTGTTATTGAGAGATTTAATATGGTAAAACTAACCTTCTACTAATTTTTTCAGTCCGCTAAGCACGGGGTTTTCTTCTCCTTGCGGCGCTTCCTGTATGGCTCCTTCCCTATTATCTTCCTGGGTTATTTCAAGCTTTACGCCATTCTCTTCTTCACTCAATTTATAATTCATTACGAAATAATTTTCAGGCCTGTCTTCAAGACCGGGCCGTGGAGCGAAGAGGTTGTACTTAATTAGTTGCAACGGAATTATGGCTAACACTTTACCCCACTGCTCAAATACTTTTCCTTCCCATTCTGTTCTGAATCGTATTTCACTTCCGACTTTCCAATCAGTAGTAAGGTCACTACCATATTGCCATTGCTTTACCAATGCGGGTTTCGTAAGTGCGTCCCAAACTTTTTGGATCGGTGCATTTATGATTATAGTGGAAATGTTATTTGCCATAGCTTATATGTTTGGATTCAAATTTAAGGTAGATATGCGAACCAAGATTATGAAACTGCTGTCGTATAATCCTCAAAAGTATCAATGTCTTTTAAAATGTTATTGGTATTCATTTCTATTGCATAAACATACTGCTTATTAGCCTGCACAATTTCTTTGCAGCCTTCCATATTAGTGTGTTCTAGTATTATGTTCTTATAAAAAGATGAAAAAATTACCGGGTTACCTTTTTGATTTTTATACCCGGGAATACAAATGCATTCCTCATCAACCAATCTCTTTTCTTCAAAAAAATCATTTAGCTTTTTATATTCCTGTGATGTAATGAATGACATATCGCCGAGACAGATCATGTAACCGTCACCGTTAGCAGCATAAACTCCTTTTTGTATGGAGGTAGTCATTCCAAGGGCAAAGTCATTATTATAAATAATTTTTACAGGAGAATGTTGCAGGAGATCGTGCAACTGTAGTGCATCGCGGCCTGTTACCACAATGATATCATCAATGCCTGAGGCAATGATATTTTCAACTACTTTTTCAATAACAGTTTTGCCCGCAAAAGGAAGCAGCATTTTATTTTTGCCCATTCTTGCAGATAATCCTGCAGCTAATACGATTGCGCTTACCATTGAACAGCTATTTAGAAATGACAATGAACGGAACTAAATTATAAAATTTTCCCGGGAGAAGTTTGCACGGAAAGCTATCTCATTTAAAAAAGCCCTTAAGTTTCGTGCCGGCTGGATTCTACTGATACCGAAAAATACGCTCTCCAGTCACGCCTCTGTAAGTCTCACAAAGAACGATTCGATTAAAATAAGAAGCAGTGACGAAGCAATCTCCCTGAAGACTGTTTGATCTTAGCCTGCCCCCAGACTATATTCGGGATAGCCACAAATTTTTTCACTTATATATTTATGCCGGAAAAGCTTTTTCGAAAAAATGTGAAAGAGAGAAGCATCAATTCGAAGTTACAGAGGTGCATTTCAAAATGTCGCTCTGGGTTAAAGGTTGTCAACCTTAAATAGAGTTTTTAAATCTAAATTAACTTGTTGAAAGGTTGACAACCTTACGACAACACTCCCAATTATAACCGCTAATAGTTCGGAGATTTCTCCTATCGTCAGGAGGACGAATACGTCACATAGGGACGTCTTTGCGAGTGGCCGAACAAAGATTTAATTAAACCAACAACCGGCGACGAAGCCTGCCCGACTTTGTCATTCAGGCGTGCAATCTCCTTGAAGACGCAACGTGAAATATCCAAGGGGATTGCCACGGAAACATGCTTAGTTTTTTTTACTTCCAAACCCTTTGCAGTTCCCGCATATTTCCTCTCCATGGGAGTCCCTTGGACACAAAAATGGCTCGTTTGGGAAGCCATTCTTCCTTGAAACGCACATGCAATATTCAAAGAATTGCCACGCACCAATTCGAAGTTTCAAATACCAAACGGAAGATTTAATAATAAGTTTAATTTTATAACTAAATTTTTTCATGACAAAAAAATATCGTGTGGCCTTTATAGTTAGCCTTTGAAAATT
>JALYYM010000187.1 GCA_030946565.1 Bacteroidota bacterium
CATTTATAAAATATTAAATTATATGAAATCATCCCTTTTACAATTATTTATACCATGTGTCATTGGCAGGAGCCCGAACGAAGATTGGAATTAAAAAGATTCACCGGCGACGAAGCAATCTCCTTGAATAAATTTTATCCTGAGATTGCCACAAAGTTTTCCGTAACTACTATTCAATTCAATTCTTTATGCTGGAAAACTTTTCTCCTCCAAAGGAGTCCTTCGGACATTGGAGCCCTTTGGGCGCAAAGACGGCGCAGTGTGTAAGCGTTTTATGTAAAAAGCCTTGTTGGATATTGAATAATTTAATACTAATTTGGACTATCTCCTGAACCTTGAAAGCCGCCCCTGTCGCGTCTTTGCGTCCAAAGGACTCCTGTGGAGAGGAGCCGAACGAAGATTGGAATTAAAAAGATTCACCGGCGACGAAGCAATCTCCTTGAATAAATATTTATTATGAGATTGCGACAAAGTTTTCCTTAACTACTGTTCAATTCAATTCTTTGTGCTGGAAAACTTTTCTCCTCAAAAGGAGTCCTTCGGACATTGGAGCCCATTGGGCGCAAAGACTGCGCAGTGTGTAAGCGTCTTGTATAAAAAGCCTTGTTGGATATAAAATATTAAATTATATGAAATCATCTCCTTTACAATTATTTGTACCATGTGTCATTGCGAACTAAAAGCCTAATTCTGTAAAATGAATTTCGATTTATCAAGTAAAAATGCACTTGTATGTGGAAGCACACAGGGACTGGAATTAGCTCCACAATAGCGCTTGCGGCTTTGGTGCAGAAGTAACGTTGCGATGCAAGTATTGAAGAGTTTTAAGAGGCTTTCAATTCTCATCTTATTCGCAACCAATGCTCAAGCAGGCTTATTGCCTTCCATGAAAGCTTCGGGCCATGGGCGTATTTTAAATATTATTTCGGCTTCAGCCTTAATTGAGGAGCAAGTTGAATCAGAATTTCTAAAAGAAATTCCTTTAAGAAAAATCGCAACTCCGGAAGAATTTGGCGCGGATGTCGCGTTTCTTTGTACCCCTGTGGCTTCCTATATAACGGCGATAATTTTCCTGTAAATGGAAGAAAACTTGCCTGCCTTAAAAAATACTTAAATGCACCGCGAAAAATTGGCACCCTTTTTATGTATTTATTGAATGCTGCAATTCTGCAGATATTAAAAAAATTTTGAAAATGAAATTAATCAGAAATTACCTTGTTTTGTTTGCGCTTATGTCTTTAGTATTTTTTAGTTGCAAACCAAAAGATTCAGATTTCCAGGCAAAGATTGAAAAGAGCCTTCAGGCGTCTCCTGAAACTGCCGGCGTGTCCGTAGATGTGAAGGATGGCACGGCAACATTAACAGGAGAGGTAAAAGATAATGCCGCAAAAGAAAAAGCTTTGCAGGATGCACGTGATGTAAATGGGATAAAGAATGTAGAAAATCATGTAACTGTTACTCCGGCAGAAGTAATGTCTCCGCCTGTGGTAGTTAACAACGACAGCGCCTTAACGCAAGGTGTAAAAGATGCCACAAAAGATTTCCCAACGGTTACGGCCAGTGTAAACGATGGAGTGATTACACTAACGGGAAGCATTAAACGAAGTGATTTAAAAAACCTGATGATGAGCCTGAACACGCTTAATGCTAAGAAAATAGACAATCAATTAACCATTAAATAAATACCATGTCATTACAAGATAAATACAAACAACTTATTGACGCTGCTAATACCGGTGGAGTAAGTAACCTACAGGTGCGGGAACAAAATAATGTTTTATATGTTGACGGCAGTGCGCCTGATGGTGCAACAAAAGATAATCTTTGGAATATTTATAATCAAATAGATCCTGACTATCGGGCCGGAGATCTTATCATGAATGTGGATGTGGCTGCATCGGCCGGCACAAAAGCGAAGGTTACTACTGAAAGCACTAACCTCAATATTCGTAAAGGCCCCGGCACTGATCAACCCATTGTTGGTAAAGCTGCCCATAATGAAATCGTGACATTACAAAGTAAGACAAATGATCAATGGTGGCTTATAAAGACAGATAATGGTGAAGAAGGATATGCCTATGCGCAGTACCTGAGCCCGCAATAACATGCTCAAAAATTTCTAAAAACCTCGCAGGAATTTCTCCGCGGGGTTTTCTTTTTTAAAAGCTATTGTGAAATTTAAATTGTTATTACCTGCTTTGGTATGCTTTTATAAAGTCACTTACCAGGTAGCTGATAAGTTTACCTGTCTTACTATCGGTTTCACCAGTCTCAAGCCTGGTGGCGCCCTCGCAGATATGTAAGTAAGCAATTTTCACATTTGCTGCAACCAGATTCATAAACTGGCGTGCCTGCAGGTTAGTAATTCCACAAGGTGTTACGGCACTGCTAAGAATATTTTCAATTGAGTCAAGGTCAAGCTCAATACCCGTATACTCATCATCAACGAAGGCTGTTGCATTTGAAATTGCCCCCATAAAATTTTTATTCTCACGTATGAAAACATCTTCGTAAGTGATGCAATTGATAAATGGATTGTTGGCCACATCCATCCAGGTGTTTTGTTGAAGATAATTTTCATGAATGCATAGGATGAAATATTTTTTTAGATAGCCGTCATTATCAGCATAGCGAAATGCATTCCCGCTATGCCTTCCTTCAAGAGGGCGGTAATCTGCATGAGCATCGAGATTGATACAACTTATTTGTGCAAGGGATAATAAGTCTGCTTTAAAAAGCCCCTTTGCGGAGCCCTTAATGGCAGCATAAGCATTGTTGTGACCGCCACCGATTACGATAGGAATTTTTTTATTTTCCGTCACCATCTTTATTATCTCTTCCACTTCTTCGTCAATCATATTAACAGCGTGCCGGTATGCTTCCATTTTTTCCCCGTCAGTTGCAGCGTTGGCATTAATAAGATTTTTTACTTTGCCAAAATCAAAATGACCTGCTACAAAAACCTGCTCACCACTAAAAAAATCATTGCTTTGAATATTTAAAAATGAATCAAGAAATGAAAACCATGATGAATCTGCTCCACCCTTTCCGGCATTTGCTTTTACCCCGATATCTTCAGGCACTCCGATTACAATATATGCTGCAGTTGTTTTAGCAATAGCATCTTCAAAGTGGGAAATGTTATCACTGCATTTAACCATCTCCCCGAGTTTTGTTTCAAACTTCCTTACATGTGTAATCGCTAAAATATCTGCTTTAGTATATGGCTTAAAATGTAGCGGCATTTTTTATAAACTTTAATAATTATCAATAATTCTTATCAGATAAACTCACCTTTTATCATCACTTTATCTACCTGGTTACTGCCAAATGAATAGGGAAGATAAGCAAGAGATGCGACAGGATTAGTAAAGATTAAGTTGGCTTTTTTGCCGGCTGAAATGCTTCCATATTCATCCTGGATTTCCATAGCACATGCTCCATTATATGTTGCCGCATTGATGGCTTCTTCCGGAAGCATCTTCATTTGTATACAACTAAGTGACACCACAAAATTCATATTTCCAGATGGTGAAGATCCCGGGTTATAATCTGATGCTAACGTAACGGCTGCACCAGCATCAATAAGTTTTCGTGCAGGTTGATATGGCATTCGCAAGAAAAAAGCAGCGGTAGGAAGCAGTGTGGAGGCGCCGGCAAAGTTTGCCAACATTTCAATTTCTTTATCATTCAATGTTTCCAGGTGATCCAGTGATAACGCACCTGCACTTATACCGGCTTCAATGCCACCAATGCTGTTTAGCTGGTTTACATGGAGTTTTGGTTTTAAGCCAAACTGTTTCCCGGCGTTACAAATAGTTGTCATTTCTTCAGGAGAGAAAAAACCTTCCTCACAAAAAACATCAATGTAATCTGCGAGGTTTTCTTTGGCAATCACTGGAAGCATTTCATTTATAAGTAGGTCAATATAGTCACTATGGTTATTTTTATACTGAAGCGGGAAAGCATGTGCGCCGAGAAATGTTGCTTTTATATTGATGTTACTTTTCTCTTTGAGTGTTTTGATAACACGAAGCATTTTCAGCTCCCCTTCTAACGTTAACCCATAGCCGCTTTTTATTTCAATAGCTCCTGTACCCAGTCTGCTGACTTCCTCCAACCTTTTCCACGCCTGAACAAATAGTTCATCTTCTGAAGAGGCGTTTAGTTTGCCTGACGAATTCAAAATGCCGCCACCATTTGCCGCAATTTCAGAATAACTTAAGCCCTTTATTTTATCTTCGAATTCCGATTCCCTGCTGCCTGCGTATACGATGTGTGTATGGCTATCGCACCAGGCAGGCAAAACGATAGATCCACTGCCAACCTGGAAAGTAACATCATCGGCAAATCGAAAATTTTTCATTGGGCCAACTTCAGCAATAGCATCATCTTCTATAATCATATAGCCATTTTCGATGCAAGGCAATTGCGCAAGTGCACTCCCACGCAATATTTCTGAAGAATCCCTTACATTGGCAATTAGCTTAATATTTGTAAAAATTTGTGTTCTCATTCATGCATCTTTGCGACTTCTATTTTCGTATAACTATTTTATAATTCTTAACGACCTTCATAAATGAAAAAATTTATTATTACCCTTGTCGCCGCAACATTTATTTTTTTTAGCCATGCTCAAACAAAGCCCGCCGGCCTGCAGGTTAACGACAGAGCGCCTGAATTTACAGCTAAAGATCAAAATGGTAAAGTTATTTCCTTAAAAGATAAATTGAAAGAAGGTAAGGTTGTGTTGATTTTTTATCGCGGGCAATGGTGTCCGTATTGCAATAAAGAACTCACACACATGGAGGATTCACTTTCACTGGTGACGTCAAAAGGCGCTACTGTTATAGCTATTACGCCAGAAATGCCAGCAAATGTTGAGAAAACGATTGGCAAAACAAAAGCTACCTATTCTATTGTTAGTGATGATAATTTAAAGATCATGAAGAATTATGATGTGTCCTATGCGGTGGATCCTGGCACAATAGAAAAATACAAATCTTATGGTATTGATTTTTCATCTGCTAATGGCAGTAACGGTGCTAACCTTCCGGTTCCGGCTGTTTATATAATTGATAAAAAAGGAAATATCACTTATCGCTATTTTAATGCAGACTACACAAAAAGGCCAAGTGTTCTGGAGATAGTGGACCATCTATAAAATTTTCGATCATATTTCTCCTGAATTTTTTGCATAGAAAATTAATTTCCAAAGGCGAAAAGGGCAATCTATATACACGCCCGTACAATAAACGTAAATTGCAGGTATTACCCTAATAAATTATCAATAAGAATTTTCATGGCCTGCAGTAAAATAAAATTTTTCCTGGTAATTGCTTTATTCGTAAGCCTGTCCTCCTGCGGCCAAAATGATTCCTCTACCAAAGAAAAAGAAGTTCACATGTACACAAATGCATTAATTAATGAAACAAGCCCCTATCTTTTACAACATGCTCACAACCCTGTAGATTGGCATCCATGGGGAGATTCAGCGCTTGCTTTGGCAAAAAAGGAAAACAAAATGTTACTAATAAGTGTAGGGTATGCGGCTTGCCACTGGTGCCATGTGATGGAGCATGAAAGTTATGAGGACACGGTGGTTGCCAAAGTTATGAATGAACATTTTGTATGTATAAAAGTTGACAGGGAAGAACGTC
>JALYYM010000190.1 GCA_030946565.1 Bacteroidota bacterium
GAATGAAGGGAAGGCGTGAAGAATTAACACGTGAAGAAATTCATAAATTTTTAAAAAACAGGCTCGGTGTAAAAACAGTTCATTCAGAATATGGAATGACGGAGCTATTGTCACAAGCTTATTCAAAAAAGAAGGGATTATTTCATTGCTCTCCGTGGATGAAAATTCTTATTAGGGAACACAACGATCCTTTGGCTGTAACGACAAATAAAAAAGGTGAGAGTTCTGTAACCGGCCTGATAAACATTATTGATCTTGCCAACCTTTATTCTTGCTGTTTTATAGCCACTGATGATGTGGGAAGGCTGCATAAAAATGAAGCGTTTGAAGTGTTGGGAAGGCTGGATCAAAGCGACCTGAGAGGATGCAGCCTGTTAACAGCAGATGGGAGGTAAAGTTTATAAATACTATAACGAAATGTCAATTCTGTTATAAAATACGGGCACACAATTTGCAACTTTGCTTCTTCATTAACCAAACAAAAAAATAATAAAATGAAAAAACTTTTTTTTATGTTGCTGCTGTCTTTAACCGTAGGTGTTGTTGCTAGCGCACAAACTAAGGATAAGGTAAAACCGACTTCTACTGTTCCGCAGAAAGTGCATAATACTTTTAGCAAGCATAAGAAACACAAGGGTTACAAAACAAAACACATGCACAATGGAGTTACCACGAAGCACAAGGTAGATATGAAGGAAGGCGAAGTAAAAGACAAGGTAAAAAAGTAACGTTCTTATGAACACTGCGCCGCCTCAATTAATTTTGAGGCGGTTTTTTTGTGGGCCGTTAGGTGGCATCATTTATTTCAATCCAATAGCCATCAGGATCTGCAAAATATATTTGTTTCACACCATCCGGACGTGTAGTAATAGAAGCCTCCTGCCCCAATGCACTTTCATAAGCAATATCATTTTGCTTTAAGTGCTGAATAAACTCTTCCATCGATGAAACGCTAAAACACAAATGCGAATCTTTAGGATGAATTTCCACAGAGGATGCCCCTTCTATAATATGCAGAGCCGCGTTGCCTCCCACTGAAAACCAGGTGTGCCTGCCATCGTGAAAAGGCTCGGGAATGATCTCCAACCCAATGATCTCTTCGTAAAAATGCGTACTCGCTTGAAGGTTTAATACATATACTGCAATGTGGTTTATAACCGGTTTGTTTTGCGATTCATTTGATGTACTCTTCATAAATAAGATTATTAAAAAACATTTTAAAAGTAAACTGCTGTTTTTTATTTGCGTTTCAGTGAAACAATTTCGTAAAAATATAAAGACTATAAATTCAATCAGAAATTTGCCTTACCCTTTACCTGATTCTCTTTTATATAAATTTATATCTACCAGGCAAAACCAAATCAAAAACAATAGAAATGTGATTTTTTGAATAATGGGCAAATACACTATCAGTTTTTCATCATAGTAGAAAATATTATTGATGGCAATGAGCAACACATTGCCTATCCCAAACCAAAATAACTTTTTCCATTTTAGTTTTTGTAATCCTGCAAATGTCCCGGCAATGGCAATCAGCCCGGCAAGTGTAGCCGTATTTATAATAATATCATGGTGAGCTGTCGAAAGAAAAATCAACAATGCCATGGCGATAAATCCCGAAACCTGAATAATAGTACCGGCAGTTTTATTAAGCCCTGCTACGCGGGGGAAGATGCACCAAAAGCCTGCAAGAGAAGAGCCAAGAATAGCCATAGCAGCTATTGCAACGGGCCGTGCAGAATTATGTTGGCCGTTGATCGCATTCACGTTGAGCAGGTTGCACCAATAATTTTGAGCCCAGCTAAACCCTTTAAAATTTTCATCAACCTGGTTGCCGCCGGGATAAAAAAAAGTAGCAGCAACATAAAGCAGTATGTAAAGAAGTATTCCAAAGAAAGGCAGGAGGAGCCAACGCTTATTCTTTTGGTTAAATGTATTGGCCAATTTTTTTGGATTAGAAATTCGGGTGTTTAAAACCAACTTATCATTGTGTGCTCCACTTAAATTTTTTAATGCCTAAAGTGCCAAATACAATTGCATAAGCTATCGTTACCAAAAGTGCCATTGTTGTTTGATTGCTCCATGTAGTCGGCTCCATACTTGCTGAAAGGATAGCTTTCACCGTACCATACGGTGACCAATGAACAGCGTTCTTAAAGTCTTCGCCGAGAGCGCCAAGGTCGCCAACGATGCCTACCATTATAAATACAAAATATACAAGCCTTGTGGTGGAATTTACGGTCTCAGCGTTCTTTAATAATCCTACTATCATCTGTCCCAACCCAAGGTATAAAGCTCCGCCGGCTATTGCGGTAAAAAATGTAAGTGCATACCCAACCGGTGCAAGTAATATTTTATCAAAATAGTAGCCTGCCAAAAAAACGACCGCTGTTAGCAACAGTATCATGGCGAGCTGCACCATTAGCCTGCTTACCATAATGGACCACGTGGGAACAGGTGTTACCCTCAATCTTTGAAACACGCCTTTATCACGGTCACGGGCAATCGAATTTGAATAACCCATC
>JALYYM010000199.1 GCA_030946565.1 Bacteroidota bacterium
AGGCGCGGGTTATCAATTGTCTTTAGCGTAGGAATTAATTTAGCAAGTTCACTGTAAGTAGTACGCATTTCCCTGGAACGGAAATCAATAAACGTATTATCAATATCAGGGAGGCCGCGTAAACTTATATCACCATCAAGATAATTTTTCTCGCCTGCACGTATGATCATTTTTCTTGCAGTAAAATTATCTATCGTCCCTTTAGCGTTTCCATCTAAATAAAATACCTGCTTCCAGGTCTTTGCTTCGGGTGCAAAAAAGGCAAGGTCATCACTGTTTAGCTCACTCTTTTCAAAATGCCCTTCCACATTTACTGCATGAATAAAATCACCCATATCGTCCCTGAAACTACTATAGCGCATTGCATAATAGTTGGTGAGGTGGCTTTTATTCGTATGGAGATCAAGCTGTTTAAACTCCATTAAATGTGGTGTAAACTTAAAATCAGTCGTTAAGCTTTTTATGGCAAAACCATTTCTTTCTTTCCCGGAGAGAGAAACATTTGCCGTAAGGGTATCCTGCAGAAAACGAAAATTTTTGACCGTGCCATTAAGGTCCGATAGCACAAGATGCCTGTCATCAAACCTATCCGTTAATGCAGGGAGGTCCGATTGTTTTTCTAAAGCGAATGCACCATTTTTTATTTGAATACTTTTTATGAAAAGATGCCAGTCATCGGTGTTCCATTGAAGTCCTCCCGCAATATCATTAATGACATTCGCAGGCGAAGATGTAGTGTCTTCCGGGCGATTGCCATCATATTCATATTGGGAAAATACCGGGTGGTCAATGTTGATAGAACGAATGTTTATTATATTCTTATTTATATCAAAATTATCTGTCTTCAGATCGAGCTTGTTTACTGATACCAATTGGTCTTCTCCGCGCCATTCATCCTTTTGATAAATCTTTACGCGGTTCAATTCTACTGCATCAAGATTTAATTGTATAGAAGCTGAAGTATCTTTTGCTGTTGTAGATTTTGGCCCTGAAAAATAATCAACAAGAAACTGGTAATTCCATACAGAATCTTTCCGGTTGAGTTTGATCAATGCATCGCTAAGCCCAATATATTTTAGCGTAATGTTATCCTTCCAAAAAAACCAATCGGTTATATTCACCTTTACTTCACCTGCATATAAAAGTGTGTCTTTCTTATGATCAAGCACCAGGGTTTTTTGTAAAAGCATTTTATCAAAAAGCTCAAAGTCAACATGTTTAATAGAAACAGTCGTATTAAGATCGTGTGATAAACGCTTCGCGATTTTGTGAATAATAAAATTTTGAAAAAAAGTAGTTTGAAGTAATACCCATAATACACCCACAAGCACAAAGAATACCAGCAGGCATTTCAGAATTATATTATAAACTTTTTTCAGGGAAAAAAAATTGATGCGCAAAAATAAACAAACATAAAGATTTAGAATCTCATGATAGGGATGCTACCATTTTCTAAACAAGTCTTTAACAGTGGCCGAAATTGTTTAGCGTAACTTTTAGTGTGCAGTTCATTTTTGTAATGATAAATATTATCTGCATTAAAAACACTTGCCACTGTTGCGTTTTAAAGAAGTTGCATTTTATTACTCTCAAAAAAAAATAATTTATTCCACCGGTAACAAGTCAATAATCCTTAAATTTATTATCAGAAAAAAAATTGTCTAATGCCCGAAGAGAAGAACAGTCAACCCGATCAAAAAGCCGCACTGCATAATGCCCGGAGAAATTTTCTTAAGCAATCATCTCTCTTAACCGCACTTGCAATAGCGCCTCCCGCATTGATAAAAGCGGCTGATAAAAACCTTGATGAAAAGTTTTCCAGGTATTTCGAACAGCAATCACTTAAGCTTGAAATTAACGGCGTAGAACATGAACTCAGTGTGGAACCGCGTGTTACTTTGCTCGATCTTTTGCGTGAGCAATTACATTTTACCGGAACCAAGAAAGGCTGTGATTATGGACAATGCGGAGCATGTACGGTGCATGTAGATGGTAAAAGAGTACTGTCCTGCCTGAGCCTTGCCATTATGCAAAATGGAAAAAAGGTGACGACTATTGAAGGCCTTGCCGATGGCGATAAGCTACATCCCATGCAGGAAGCATTTATAAAACATGACGGCTTTCAATGCGGGTATTGTACGCCGGGGCAGATCATGTCGGCAGTTGCGTGTGTGCGTGAGGGTCATGCCGATAGCGATGATAACATTCGTGAATACATGAGTGGAAATATTTGTCGTTGCGGTGCGTATCCCAATATTGTGGATGCTATTAAAGAAGTAAAAGAAAAAGGAGGTACAATATGATCAACTTCGATTATGTAAAAGTTTTGTCGTCAAAATCAGCAATAGATGCATTGAATAAAGATGCAACATCCATGTTTATTGCCGGCGGAACAAACCTTGTTGACTTAATGAAGAGGGGAGTGGAAGCTCCTGAAAAATTAATTGACATTACCAATCTTCCTTTGAAAAATATCGAAGAAGATAATGGCGTGATCCGCATCGGCGCTTTAGCATTGAATAGCGTGGTGGCAGAGGATAAACTCATTATGGAAAAGCTTCCGTTACTGTCTCTTGCATTGAACGCAGGCGCTTCCCCGCAATTGCGTAATATGGCCACCACAGGAGGTAACATGTTGCAGCGCACCCGGTGTCCTTATTTTTATGACACGACAATGCCTTGCAATAAAAGACAACCAGGAACCGGCTGCGGAGCTTTGCAGGGTTACAACCGGATGCATGCCATTTTTGGCGCTTCGGTAAGTTGCATTGCTGTGCATCCAAGTGATATGTGTGTTGCGCTGGCAGCGTTAGATGCAACGGTAATTGTAAATAGTAATAAAGGAGAAAGAAAAATTCGTTTTACAGATTTTCATCGCCTTCCCGGCAATACTCCTGAGAAAGATAATAACCTGCAAAAAGGTGAACTAATCACGGCAGTAGAAATTCCCGTAAATGATGGATTGGCAAAAAATTCATTGTATATAAAAGTCCGCGATCGTGCTTCGTATGCTTTTGCTTTGGTATCTGTTGCAGCAGCGCTCGATATGGTTGGAAACACGATAAAAGAAGCAAGGCTGGCAATGGGCGGTGTAGCACACAAACCGTGGAGATTAACTTCAGTAGAAAATTTCCTCAAAGGAAAAACTGCATCAGAAGCAAATTTCAAACAAGCAGCGACTATTGCAATGAAGGATGCAAAAGGTTATGGAAAAAATAATTTCAAACTTAAAATGGCTCCCAACACAATTATTCAAACATTAAGAACAGTGTCAGGGTTGTCATAAAATAATAATTCTCGTCCCCTCTCCCCCGGCGAGAGGGGGTTGTTCAAGGAACTCCTTTGTCCGAATGGACTCCGTTGGAGGAGGGGTGAGGTAATTTTAAACACATCAATAAAATGAAAGACATTGACAGGGTTGATGGCAGAGCAAAAGTTACTGGTACGGCACAGTTTTCTTATGAATATAATATTCCAAACCTTGCCTATGGCGTGATAGTGGCAAGCACAATTACAAAAGGAATCATCACTTCACTTAATACAAAAAGTGCAGAAAGAGCGCCTGGTGTTATAGCTGTTATCAGCCATCTCAATATGCCAAAGCTAAAGAGTTACGAGCCTGCCGCAGATGCTGATAAACAAACGGAGATTCATAAGGGCTTCAAAGTTTTTCAAAATAATATAGTTCATTTCAATGGGCAACCTATAGCCATTGTTGTTGCCGATACCTTTGAGAGAGCGACGTATGCTGCAACGCTGGTGAAAGCTCAATATCAAAAAGAGGAGCATAATACCAATCTTCGTGAAGCAATAAAAAATCACACACCGCTCGAAGGAAACCCGGATAATATTTATACACGCGGAGAAGTAGATGCATGGAAAAATATCCAGGCAGATGTCGGGATAAAAATAGAGGTGGAATATGAGATTCCTTATGAAGTGCATTTACCGATGGAAATGCATGCTCTTACCGTAAAATGGGATGCGGAGGATAAATTAACGGTATATGAAAAAACGCAATCACTGTTTGGCACCCAGGGAAGTATTGCGAGAGTATTTGATATACCTCCGCAAAATGTGCATGTGATTACAA
>JALYYM010000204.1 GCA_030946565.1 Bacteroidota bacterium
TCTTTTGATTGTTGATACGCTATTTTATCAAAAGCTGGAAAATTTTAACCAAAACCTTTTACCAATAAAGCCTAAATTGCCAGACTCATTTTTAGAAGAAGAATAAAAAATTAATCATGGAAGCATATATAGTCGCAGGTTTTAGAACAGCGGTAACAAAATCAAAAAGGGGGGGCTTTAGATTTTATCGTCCTGATGATTTAGCCGTTGATGTTATAAAAGGGCTGATGGCAACGGTGCCGGAACTTGACAGCAAACGAGTGGATGACCTCATTGTAGGAAACGCTGTACCTGAGGCGGAGCAAGGATTACAGGTTGGACGCATGATAAGTGTAAGAGCGCTCGGTATAGAAGTGCCGGGTATGACGGTAAACCGCTATTGTGCCAGTGGCCTTGAAACAATTGCCATTGCGACCGCAAAAATCAGGAGTGGCATGGCGGATTGCATCATAGCAGGCGGAACAGAAAGCATGAGCATGGTGCCTACATCAGGATGGAAAACAGTGACTGCATATTCAGTAACATCAGAAACGCCGGATTATTATTTAGGCATGGGACTAACTGCAGAAGCTGTGGCGAAGGAATATGAAGTCACCCGTGAACAACAAGACGAATTCAGCCTTCATTCTCATCAAAAGGCGCTCAACGCTATTTCGAATGGCTATTTTAAAAGTGGCATTCTGCCTATGCCTGTTGAAGAGATTTACGTAGATGAAAATGGAAAAAAGAAGAAGAGAAATTTTGTGGTGGATACTGATGAAGGTGTGCGTGCAGATACTTCTATACAAGCCCTGGCAAAATTAAAACCTGCATTTGCGTTAGGCGGAACAGTTACAGCAGGCAACTCTTCGCAAACGAGTGATGGCGCGGCTTTTGTAATAGTTATGAGCGAAAAGATGATGAACGAATTAAATTTAAAACCTATCGCAAAATTGGTTGCCTGCGTAAGCGCCGGTGTGCATCCACGCGTGATGGGCATTGGCCCGGTGGAGGCTGTGCCTAAAGTTTTGAAGCAGGCAGGAATGAATCTTTCTCAGATAGATTTGATTGAATTGAACGAAGCTTTTGCTTCACAGTCATTGGCCGTTATTAAAAAATTGGAGCTTGATCCTGCCAAAGTAAATATAAATGGTGGCGCAATTGCTTTAGGCCATCCTCTTGGTTGTACCGGCGCTAAACTTACTATTCAGCTTATCAATGATATGAAAAGGCTGGATAAAAAATATGGAATTGTAACAGCCTGTGTTGGAGGCGGCCAGGGGATTGCAGGAATTATCGAAAATTTGTAAAACTTTATCAACTACAGCAACTAACTGTTATGGTTAGTTGCTTTTTTAATATACCTCTTCATAATTAAAATTTCACACTAAATCCTGCGGCTATCAGCGATTTAAACTGTAGCGCAGGAGAATCACCATTCGGGCCAAAAAGCTTCACATCATCATCATAAATAAAATTGAGGCTGAGGCTGGCAGTAAGTAATTTAGAAAGCTTGGCGATAAACATATTGTTCATCATAAGATCTACATTTTGCGGATTGTGTCCATAATTAGAAAAGAGATCGAGCCGTCCGTTATAGCTAATTGTTTTATTCAAATCAGTTATATATGTGATGCTTGCAAATGCTCCAATTTCGTTCTTAACTTTCTTTCCCGGTGTTACTCCATAAGAACCTTTTGCAGACAAGCTATCATCGGTTACAAAAATCCACCGTGAGGTAATGGGTGATACAAATATTGACAAGCCTTTTACAGGTTTATAATCTAATCCAAGGCTTATTAAAAGATAACCGGGCGAGAGAAAATTAGACAAAAGCTCTTTCGTACCATCGCCATTATATTTATACCCTTTTGCGAATTGAGAATGAAAGTTAACCAGGCCTGCCGCATCCAACTTTGGCGTTAGCGAATAACCAACCTTTGATAAAAGATCTATGCGGTCATCGTTTTTCCGTGTGCCAAGGCTTGTTGTATTTACCAGGCCATAATTTAAGTCCATCGTATTATCCCAGCTATATCTGCCCTTTTTATACAAAGCGTAATATCCGAGATAGGAGGCAATTGATAACGAAAAGTCATCGCCACCGGCGGCCCAATTGCTTTGGCTTCCCTGGCCAAGATTCAGGTTAAAAATTCCACCCGTCTTCCAGGTTTTGCCACTGTCAATTTTAGGTTCAATTTTTTTTGTTGCATTTGCCTGCATTTGCTTTATGGATGGGTCTTGTGCAAAAGAGAAAATGTTACAACAGAGCAGCGATATAGTTGCAAGAATAGCAGGTTTACAATTTTTCATTTGATTTAATTTATTGTTTAGGTATTTAACCGATTAAGCTTTGTTAACACATTTTAGAACGATTAATCTTTTCTATGGAATACATTAATTTGTGCACGAAATTATTTATAAACTATTAAACCGATTTATAATGGAAGAGCTAATTAAAAAATTACAGGAATCTCATGGGCTAAGTGCTGAGCAATCACATGGAATACTAAGTACCATAACAAACTTTGTGAAGGAAAAGTTCCCAATGGTAGAAGGGGCAATTGATAATCTCTTCCAGTCTGGCACTACACCTACCGGCCCCGGAACTACACCCGCAGGCGTAAACGCCAATGCAGCAGACCCTGTACACGATGACGGTACTTTTTAGATAAAATA
>JALYYM010000218.1 GCA_030946565.1 Bacteroidota bacterium
CGGGGAGTACAAGCAATTTCAAAAATAAATTTAGTGTTTTTTTTACTATAAAATATCTTGCGGGTACTGGAATCTACTTAATGAAAGCATTCCCCTACGGGGGTAAGTTTTATGATGATAACAATGGCACTATTCCGGGCACGTCTAACACTTTTACAACCACTGAAAATTACATCGGTAAGATTAGCATTAAATATTTTAATGGCAGTTTCAACCCACCAATGTTTGCAACGGTAGTGGCTGGAACATTTGAAATGGATGCGGTGAATGGTGAGGGGAAAGTGATCCATATTACAGAAGGGAGGTTTGATATTGGGCAATAAACTTTAATCATCATAAAACAATTTACAATGAAACAAAAATTACATTACCTGTTACTCATAATTGTATTAGCCTTTAGCACTAATATGGTGCTGGCACAATTGGATATTAATGGAAATGAGCAATGACCGGAAAAGATTGGGAAAGAATTTATGATTATGCCTTAGAAAATAATTTCCGCTTCCTGAGTTATGGAGATGGGTTGATTTTTAATAAAAGAAATAAGTATTGATTTACTAAACAAAACCTCATTCTTTTACAACTGGATATCCCTTATCAATCCAATCCATTTTGATATTGGTCGCTAAATCAAGCAGGTAGTAGTTAGTATATAACTGGTCTTTTAAGTAAGCAATGGCCGGCCGCACATTAGGGCATTTTTCAAAGGGGCAACATCCGCAGTAAATAACGATGTGCGCATCCTTTGGCAATTTATCAACTGCCTCCTTAAATTTATTCATGTTAGCTTCCTCTTTCACCATACCAATATCAACCGAGTTAGGGATAACAGCGCCGGGGCCAACGGAAAAAATAGTAGCATCATTCTGTTTTGTATAAATACTCTTGGCTAAAGCGGCCGGTTCTATCAGTTGATCCTTTGTCCAGTTTTCAGGATTTTGAGCAGAAGAATTATCGCAGGAGATAAATAACAAAGAGAGACTGCAGAAAAAAATGAAGGAAAGCTTTTTCATAAAATTATTTTTTTAAATAAAAGTGTTTTAAAAAAAATTCGTTACATAAATCCATAATCCAATACACGACGCAAATATTGTTTGTCCTGTATTACCCAGGTAACTTCGTAGCTGCCTTTATTATCTTTTGAAAATACATAAATATAAATACGATGCCCGTCTTTAGAGCGGTAAATGCCGCTGGTAGAGCGTTGTACGCCTTTATCATTGTAGGTAAAGTTTATATTATAAAGGTCAGCGTAAGCAGCAGGCGGAATATTTACAGTATCTCCATCTACCGTCAAGGTAATGTTACTGATATAGGTAAATGGTACGGTTCCATAACCACCATAGTAAGCTTTTCTGTCAATTTTTATCACAAATTTTTCATCGTCATCGAACATCAGCTTATGTTTCGCCGGGTCAAATGGCGCTGACTTAATAGTTGCTTTTATATTGTCTCCTTCGAAAGTCATGAAATCATTTCCAAAAGCAGTGAAAGGGATTTTTTTAAATTCTGCTTTCCCTATACTTTCTGAAATACCTGACAGGGTGAAGGATGCGAGGTCTGTACGAATTTGATCTTTCGGCAGCTTAGCAAAAGATTCAGTTTTTCTCCTCGTGTCCACATGGTCGCCAATGTCTTGAGCTGTTGATGAAACACTGTATAAAATTGCAATAGCAATAAAAATTTTCTTCATGATTTCTTTTTCTGAGATGCTTAAAAGTAAAAGAATGAAGGTTAAGGAAAATCAAAAATTATGGCGCCAATATTACAAAGTGGCAAGGCTAACGGCTGCTGAAAAACGAATCAACTTTTTTATTGAATTCATCCTTATGCTCCTTCAAGGTTGCGTGCCCTGAATTAGGAACAATCCATAAAGTACTTTTGGGAATGCTTTGCGCTATTAGCCGCGTATGCTCATCGCTTATCACATCATGATCGCCGGCAATTATTAATGCGGGACATTGTATGGATTGAAGCGCCTGCAATGTAATATGGGGCTGCTGCCAGTCAAGCATAAATAATTTATGGTCGCTTTTTTCTTTTGGCGTATTTGGTATGAGGTCGTTTAAAGAATCATATTCCGCTTTGGAATCCAGCCATGCCAAAGGGTTAAAGGCTGTAGAGTCGGGCCAGAGGTTAGCACCAGACGAGGCAAGTTTTATTACTATAGCCGGGTGCCTCATAGCAAGCAGCAACGCGTTAATGCCGCCATCACTCCAGCCAAGTACATAAGCGGAATCAATGTGCAATGCATCAAGCAAGGCAGCCACATCATCGGCCATCATCTCAAAACTTAACGAATCTTTACTATCAATTGTTTTGCCCTGTGCACGGCTATCCACCGCAATTACTTTATACTTTGAGGCGAAGTATGGAATAGTATTAGAAAAACTTTTTATGCTTCCACCATTGCCATGTAGCATGAGAAGCGGCTTGCCTTCACCATAAATTTCGTAGTACATTTTTATTCCCCGGATGTCAAAATATTTTCCTGCTTCTGTATTTTGGCCATAGGAAACTTTTTTGCTTTTGCAGGATTGTGCTGCAATGCAGGCAAGAACAAATAAAGTATAAATAAATTTACTTTTCATAGAGGAAGTAATTTGAGGATATTTTTGGTAGGAAGAAAACAGGAATGCGCTTTCTAAGCAAGTGAGTCTACACATATTTATGCACCAGCGCCAGCAGGTCTTTAATCTCAAAAGGTTTTAGTATAAAATCATCAGCGCCGCACTCCAAAGAAATTTCCTTCGTATCTCTGTTTGCTGAAAACATCACTACAGGAATTTCGCTCGTTGCCGGGTCTTCTTTTATTTGACGGCAGATTACTTTACCATCTATTCCAGACATCCATATATCAAGAAATACCAAATCAGGCTTTTTTCCGCACAGCTTTTTTACATCCTTACCATTCGCAGTGGTGATCACATCGTACCCATCATCCTCCAGCAACATTTGCATAGCTTCAAGTATTGCAAGGTCATCATCTGCTACCAAAATTGTTTTCATATTTTGCCTGTATTTTTTGTTTGATGGTTGTGGCCTTCAGCGCTATCCTGATAATTATAAGGTAATTCAAAACAAAAAGTTGAACCTTTTCCTTCTTTACTTTCTACCCATATACGGCCTCCTTGCCTCTTTACTATTTCGCTTGAAATATACAACCCGAGCCCAATGCCGGGAAAGGTGTGGCTATCAGGGCCGCTCACCCGGTAAAACCGCTCAAAGACCTTGTCCTTATATTTTTCAGAAATTCCCAGGCCCTGGTCTTCCACGCATATCCGTACGTTATTTTTTTGCAGCGTTGTAATAACGTTTATAGTTTTCGATACCGGGGAATATTTTATGGCATTAGAAATCAGGTTTGTCAATACCTGGGCGACACGTTCCCGGTCGCCGAAAATCTTTTCACTTTCATCCAGCTTTAATACAATTTCATGCGTTATTGTTATATGTTGCAACTCTTCTGTTACCTCTTTTACCAACTCGTTAAGGTCGTAAAAGCTTTCCTGGAAATGCAGCCTTCCCCCTTCAATTTTAGTTACATCCAGCAGGTCGCTTATCAGGCCTATCAGCTTATTAAGCTGCACATCCATTTTTTCGACCATTACGGCAGAAGCAATATTTCCCTCTTTTCTAAAACGTCCCGATAAAATCTGGGCGTACGCTTTTATACTTGTTACCGGCGTTTTCAATTCATGTGTAGCCACACCTATGAAATCATCTTTTTGTTTTTCCAACAATATTTTTTCAGTCACATTCCGAAAGTTAGAAACCATACCCATTATGCCGGGATGATCGGTTAAATTGGTAATGGTACTTTCCAGCCAGGCCCAGCTTCCATTTTTTAATAAATAACGGTGTAAAATAGTTTGAGTATTGCCCGGCGACTGCAGCACAAAAGCAAATGCTTTCTTCAGCAACTCTTCATCATCCTTATGTATCTTCTCCCTAATATTCATTTTTTTTACTTCACGAGCCGTATATCCTACCACTTTCTCGGTTGTGGGGCTTGCAAATAAAATATCCCCTTTTTCATTAACTACTATAATGGCGTCGGTACTGTTTTCCAGGAGCGCTTTGAATCGTTCTCCACTTCTTCGCACCGTCCGGTTTGCCCTGGTGACCGCGCCGCTTAATGAAATGAGCAGTAAGCATTCAAGCACAAAAGTTATCACCTGTTCGGCGTGTGAATGGCTTAAAGTGAGTGAACTAAATGGAGACAGAAAATAGTAGTCGCATAACAATGCGGAAACAATTGTGGCAAATATTCCCGGCCCTATACCGCCAAAGCCCGTTGATAAAATAACTACCGCAAAATATAAAAGAAAAGGGGTCTCACGCCCAAGCAGATGATTAAAGTGTAATTTAATATAGGTGGTTAAAGCCAATAAAATAATGCTAAATGCAAACTTTACATACCATTTCCGGGCAAGCATAGCAGAGTCGCTCCACAAATAGCGGCCAACACTTTTTGCAAATGAAAGGTAATATGTTAATGCAGTTTTTAGCATTAGGATATATGATAAACCATTTTATTATCTTCAAATAAAATCCTCTTTAAAAATCTATGTTCCCGATCTCCTTACTGTAAGCGGCTTTACAGGCTTATATTTTTTTAAAGCCTTTCTTACAAATAACATCATAACAGGAACAACATAAAAGCTATACAAAACATACATAGTGTTACCCGGAAAAATTAAAGAAACCAAAAAAACCACTGCTACACCAATCACTAATACCAAAGCCACGAATTTACTTTGCAATAAAATATAATTTTTCTCGGTTTCAAAACCGTCCACGCTTAATGTTGATTTCTTTTTAAAGAGATAAGAACAAAGGATAAACTGTGAGACAGATACGCAGGCAATGTTTATTATGTAAATGAGGATTGGCAATAAAAAATGCGGACGGATATGCTCCGTAAGACCGGAGGCCGTGAAGGGAAAACAGACAATAAAAAAAAGCAAAACCAGGTTACGGTATATTACTCCATTATCATATTTTTTAAGGTATTTAAAAGTTTTTAAATGACGGGCCCACATCAGGCCAATGAAAAAAAAGCTTAAAATAAATCCTAAAAAACGGATAATAACCGGCTTTAATAATTCTTCTATTTCCGGCACTGTTGCATCCTTCGGTACTTCAGGAAATTTTATTTCTATAATAAGAAGAGTTATAGCTATGGCAAATACCGCATCACTAAAGAGAATCATTCTTTCCAATTCAAATTCTTTCTGTAATTCCGATTGCGTGGCTGACATCTACAATAATTTAAATCTCAATTTAATTATTAATCGGGTATGGCTTCTTATTACTTTCAAATAAGATTTGGACAGCTTCAATTAAAAAAATTAAACATATTACCCGTTAGTTTTAGCAATTGTTTGAACAAAGTAAGAATGCAAAAGTGATTATTTTTTATGTGAGGCGAGCAATAGACAAGTTTCTATTAGCTGCTATTGAAAATCTTTAATGCCGCCAGTATTGTTAGTTGCCTGTTTCCTTGTCGTCATCTTTTCTAAACTTCTTAAAAAGATCTGGTTTAAACTGGATGTTTCCATCGCGGCCGGGGCGGCCTCTCAGGTAAATACTTGCACCGCCTTTTTTATCGGCGCCTTCATTTTTAAGCTTATCATCCTCTTTACGTTTTCTTAAATTTCGCAGTGGAACTTGTATGCTCATATCAGTATTGCCTTTTGTGCTATACAGGCCTTCTACAAATAAGGATAATACACTGGATTGTATTTCCATCCGGTTGATTTTTACTTCCTGGTTGGCAATCTCAAGCCTGTCTTTTAATTCTGCAAATTGTATATTTTCAAAATCCCGGTTTTTAAATAAAATGTTTTGCAATTTTTTCACCGGTTCAAAATTGTTGAGTGCACCATTCTTTAGTGAAAAATCCACTACACTCACAATGCTGTTGGGGTAAGCTTTCCCGTCATTATCAAGGCTGAGTGAGGCAGTTATTTTTGCTGTGAGTTTGCCCGATAAATTTTCCGCGGTAATTCCGTTCTGGCCAAAATTATTGAACTCAGTAAATACTTTGCTGACATCCACATTATCCAGGGTTGCATTTACATTGGCTTTATTATAATTGTCACTTTGAGAAATCAACGAACCATTTAAAGTCATCCTGCCGCCTGCTTGTTCCATGCTTACATTATTGATCAGGTACCTGTCCTGCAACAGAGAAATATTAGCCTGAACGTTTGATGCCAACAGTTTTTTGTAAGTCATCCGGTCAGCTTTCAGGGTTACATTTAATCTGCCGCGTTCTAATATATCATCAATCTTTTGTGCAATATCTCCGAGAGAACCGTTATCCTTTTTTTTGTAATTCTTTTTCTTCCTTGATTTAAGTAAATAGGTAAAGGCACTCAAATTTAATGAGGGTGAATAAACGTTCCAATCCAAGTTTACTTTGTCCGGCTCAGTATTCACCAACGAAAGCAAATTTTTTGCGGAACCTTCCATTACTATTTTATTTTTCAATACCACGCATTGAAGATTTTCAACAAATACATCCGAGTTTTTAAAAGCGAGCCTCCCATTTACTTCAGTTAATGCCACTTCTCTCGGGTTGTAAAATATGGTTCCATTTTTAAATTCAATTATACCATTAAGAAAGGAATTGGTGTTATTATTTCTTTGCAGCGGCCCTTTGTAGGTAAGGTTGATTGCGCCATCTCCGGATTGCAACTGGATTGAAGTACTGTTGATGATGTCATTCAATTTTGTAAGAGGAAAAGCCGAATGCAGGTCGCAGATAAGTGTTGGCTGGTAAAGATTTAGTATCTCAATATTTGAAGCATTGACTGGCAAGCCGTGCCATTCTGCAGAAAAGTTACTGATTACTATTTTAGAATTAGGATCTCGCCTCGGTAAGCCCGGGGTTACTTCATCGGTATAAAAACCATGCAGCGATGCTTTGTCAAAGTCGAAAAAAGGCGTTTTTAAATGAGCATCTTTTATATTCCAATATACATTTATCAGCGGGTCGCCACCATTCAACGGCCCGTTTATAAAAGCATCCGCATCTAGGTTTTTATCGACATCGGCAATGGCAAATGCTTTCGCAATTTTTTCAGTTAATAACGTTTTTGTAAATGCGTAAGAAATTTTTCGTGTGTGGACATTGAGCCGAAATTGCGGATCCGGCCCTTTCAGGTCAAACCATCCTGTAAGATTAAACGGGTGCCCTTCTAGTTTTATATCAATACTATCAAACCTCAGCTTGCTTAATTTTTTATCGTATTTCAAATCAAAATTCCCTTCAAACTTTGTTTCCTTTATAAAGCTTCCTGCATCAAGATTAAAGGCAAGCGTGTGAACAAACATATCAGCCTTTGAAGAAAAAATAAAAGTTGAAGAGTCCTTGTCATCCATCTTCATGTTCAAATCATTGATAGCAATATCCTGTAACTTTTCTTTTTGCCGGTCATCAATAGTAAGGCGCACATCCACAAGCTTGATTGATTTTAATTCGTTTTTCTCAGAAGAATTCTTTTGTGCAATGGAAGAATCTTTTTTTGAATTAAATAAATAAGTATTTGTGTACCCGGAAGTATCTGTAAACAGATAAACAGCGCCATGCTCAATGCGCACGCCATTTACCGCAGATTGTTTTTTTATTAGTTTGATGATACTTAGTTGTGCAAATACCTGCTGAGCTTTAAAAAATACATGGTGATGCTGCGGATACATACTATCTGTGATGGTAACATTATTCAGCCTTACGGAGGCATGCGGAAAGGTGCGAAAGAAACTTAGGTCTACATCGCCAATGGTCACTTTACCATTAAGCTTTTTACTAACGTCTTCGGTTACCTGTTTTATGATGGATTTTTTATTAGCTGAAATGTATGCGAAAGCAATAAAGTATAGTATCAGCAAAACACCCAGGATTATTCCCAGGATTTTAAGTGTTTTTTTTAAGAGCCTTTTCAACGGAAAGAATTAAGAATATGAATTTACATCATAAACCAATTGGCGTAATTTAATTGTCAAAATATTAGTTTTAAAAGAAACGTGATTTGCAGAATCTAAGGGGCTTGAGGGACTCGTGAAGTTTTCTCTTTCAAGATTGAAATATCATAACCCTGGCTGCGAGCCTCAAAAGCCTCTATTTATTATTCCCTATTTTTGACCAAAAAAAATAATGGCTGCGACAAAAATTACAGTGAATAACAATGGCTCAATCAAGGTAGAAGGCGACTTTGAAAT
>JALYYM010000224.1 GCA_030946565.1 Bacteroidota bacterium
AAATGAACGTAGTTGATACAGTTTCCGGGCAAAATATTTTCAAGATTTTCCTTATTGAAATGCGGATAACGATTTGAGCCGGGATACGTTCTTATATCAACCATCACTTCAATAAAAAACGATTGAAGCATTTCAATAAAATATTCAGCAGTTTTTGTTGAGTGCCCGATCGTCCATATTGTTTTTTCGTTTGCGTTATCCATTTCGAATGAAAAATATTTGATTTTTATCAAAATTACCAGGAAAATAGTACCAAATTATTTAGTATTTTTATACTAAACATTTTGACACCCATGAACGCTGACCGGATTACAGAAAAGCTCACCATTCTCGCCGATGCTGCAAAGTACGATGCAAGTTGCGCCAGCAGTGGCAGTAAAAGAAAAAATGAAAACAAAGGATTAGGAAACGCAAGCAATGGCATTTGCCACGCCTATACCGAAGATGGACGTTGCGTTTCTTTATTAAAAATTTTACTGACCAATCATTGCATTTATGATTGTGCCTATTGCGTAAGTCGGAAAAGCAATGATGTAAAGCGTGCCGCTTTCACCGTTCAGGAAGTAGTTGACCTTACCATAAACTTTTATCGTCGTAATTATATTGAAGGATTGTTTTTAAGCTCAGGCATTTTTTCCAATCCCGATTACACAATGGAGCGTTTAATAAAAGTGGCGAAAAAATTAAGAACAGAAGAAAATTTTCATGGATACATTCATTTAAAAACGATTCCCGGTGCCAGCGAAGAATTAATAAAAGAAGCAGGCTTATGGGCAGACAGGCTGAGCATAAATGTGGAGATGCCAACAGAAAAAAGTTTGGCCTTGCTTGCTCCTGATAAAAAGCAATCAGCCATGTTGCAATCCATGCAACATGTTAAAACTGCGATTATAGCTAACCGTGAGGAAAAGAAATTATTTAAGAAAGCACCCATGTTTGCGCCCGCCGGGCAAAGCACACAAATGGTAATTGGTGCCACCCCTGAAACCGATTTGGAAATATTATATCTGGCACATGGTTTTTATAAAAAATTCAATATGCGGCGGGTATATTATTCCGGCTACGTCCCCATAAGCAATGATAACCGCTTACCTGCGATTGGTACGCCTGTACCGATGATAAGAGAGAATCGTTTATACCAGGCCGATTGGCTGATGCGTAATTATGGATTCAAAGTGAATGAAATCGTTGATCGTGAAAATCCTTTGCTGGATATGGACATGGATCCCAAGCTGGCGTGGGCTTTGCGTAATCTGCATCTTTTTCCGTTAGATATAAATAAAGCAGATAAACAATTAATTGTTCGTGTGCCCGGAATTGGAATTCAATCGGCACAAAAAATTTGTGCTGCAAGAAAGTTCAACAATATTACATGGGAATATCTGAAGAAGATTGGCATCGCTATGAACCGCACTAAATATTTTATTCATACCGGTAATGCATTTGAAAGGAAAGACTGGCAACCGTGGCAGATAAAACAATTCATTTTAGCCGAAGGAAAAAGTAGATACAAAAAGAATTTTTCACCACAGGTAAGTTTATTTTAAATGAATATTGTTACATATGATGGCAGCTTTGAGGGATTGCTCACAGCCTTCTTTGAAGTGTATGAATATAAAATTGCGCAGCCATTTATTTGCAAAGAAGGTAATACTTCGTCAAGCCTTTTCGGAAATATTCATCATGCAAATTTTAATGAAGAAAAAAGTAAACGTGTATATGAAAAATTAAAAGAAAAACTTTCTGCAAAATCTTTTTCAAAATTATACACTGCTTATTTATCTGAGCAAAAAGATATAGAAAATATAATGTTCCGCTATGTGCAATATGTGTTGGCTAATAAACAACCTGTTGAAAATAATTTAGGTCATCCTGACGTGTTGCTTTTGTGTCAAACAGATAAAAAAGTACACCGGGAGAAGCATCGCATGGAAGCATTTGTGCGCTTTCAATGCACGAAAGATAAATTATACTATGCCATTATTCAGCCTGATTATAATGTATTGCCTTTAATAAAAAAGCATTTTGAAAAACGATATGCTGACCAGCGTTGGCTTATTTACGATAGCTTAAGAAAATATGGTTTGTATTATGATTTGGAAAAAGTAGAAGAAGTATTTATAAACTTTGAAGCTGATCTAAATAATGCAGCATCATTAAAAGAAATCTTCGATGACAAAGAAGAACTCTATCAAACTCTCTGGCAGCAATATTTTCAAAGTGTAAACATAAAAGCGAGAAAAAATATGAAGTTGCATATTCAACACATGCCAAAGAGATATTGGAAATATTTGGTGGAGAAGAAGTCATGAATTTCAGCTAACGCAGGTATTTACGAAATCTTTTCCGTTAAAAATATCTTTGAAGCAAATTAATCATCCTTGTAAATCGAAAATGGCATTTTGGATTTACAAGGATAGCATTATCTTTGGCGAATGATAGAAAGGCGGTTACA
>JALYYM010000241.1 GCA_030946565.1 Bacteroidota bacterium
AACCTGCGATCACTGGCTGCCTTACCGAAGCTTAGCCAATTATTTGTATGGAACACTCCCTTGCCGCCGGAAGAAATAAAAAGGCTGCAACAACAATTGAAAACTACCGCGATTGAAACAGGTTATAAAGGCGATACGGTCGTGATAAAATTAAACCCGCCGATAATAGAAAATGAAGAACAGGTAATAACAAAGCAAGAACCTTTGAAATTAAAACACTACATAAAGGGAGTTATCATTCGCTATACAATTGATGGCACAGAGCCGGACAGTATTAAATCTCCGGTGTATAACGAGACCATAGTGCTTAGTAAAAAAGAAACCATAAAAGCAAAAGCCTTTAAGCCCGGCTGGCTCAGTTCTGATGTAGCAGAAAAAACATTTTATAGAGCCGGCGTGGCGCCAGATTCTGTTGAACTGGTAAATGCTCCCGATCCGCAATACAAAGGCGATGGCGGCCTTACTATTCATGATGGCAAAATCGGCAGCCTTAATTTTCGCGATGGAAAGTGGCTTGGGTACAGGGTTCAGCCAATGGAAGCTTTTTTTTATTTTAATACACCTGCAACAATTTCAACTGTTACTGTTAGCAATGTCGTTGACATAAACAGCTACCTTATGCCGCCGCAGGAAATAGAAGTATGGGGCGGACAGGATAAAGCATCACTTCATTTATTGAAACGCCTGCAACCTGCACAGCCAACCAAAGACAAGCCGGGTTATTTAACCAGCTATGATCTGAGCTTTCATCCATCATCATTCAAAATTTTGAAATTAATTCTAAAGCCCGTGAGTAAGCTACCGGGGTGGCATAGGGGCAAAGGAGATAAGGGATGGGTGTTTGTGGATGAGGTGTTTTTGAATTGAAGTGGAGTAAATTTGTATATATGAAACGATTGAAAAATTAAATAAACATAAAACTCCCGTTGTAAAGATTGACAAATCTCTTGAGAAATTACGCGGTAAAAATTTGTTTCTCAATAAACTTGCAAAAGCAAACGAAGTGATTGCAAAAGTTGGACTTCCAAAAGAATATAGCAAGAAATGAAATGGCGTTAGCCATAATTTATTCTCAGCCTTCGCAGTTATTTTGATTTGTACCATGAACGCATTTTTTTTTTAAACTCTTTCCAATCAGTAAGTGTTCCTTCATCAGCTTCCTTTAACCCTTCCTCTACCTTTTTCTTAAATACTATATCATAAAAGATATTCTGTGCATCGGTTGATGTCAGCCCGGATGATAAAATCTCAATTTCTTTTTTGACCTTACTTACTTTTACCTGTGTCATAAAAAAATACCTTTATCAAATTTACAATTTTACTGAAAGGCGATTATGAAAGGTAGTAAGTTTATTTTTTGCCTTGCATGTGGAGCACCAGGAACATGTTTTCCAAAACCATACATCGTAGATAACTTCGAAAGACTATTAAAATAGCGTGTATGTTATACGGGCAAGTAAGTATTGATCCTCAAATTTTGAGCGGGACACCGGTCTTTGTCACAAGAGTTCCAGTTCAAAATTTGTTTGACTACATTGAAAGTGGCTAAACCCTATATGAATTTCCTGGTGACTTTCCATCAGTGTCAAAAGATGCAGCCGTAGCCGTTTTGGAAATGGCTAAACGAACGTTGACAACTATGATGTGTCCGTATTTAATTATCCCGCAACGGAAATAGAAAACGAAATTGGCAAGAAGTAGCATGATTCAAAATCCTTTTCTACGCCCTGTTCACACAACCACTTATTACTTGCACGAGATTCTTCATATCGAAGGGCTTTGCAATGAAGGCATAAGCATCGCATTCCTTTAATACCTTTTGTTTGTCGGCATTTGCAGAGAAAAAAATTACCGGTGTAGTTCCTGTCTTACAGAGCTCTTTGTAAACTTCTGTTCCAGACTTGCCGGGGAGTTTAACGTCTAAAAGAATCGCGTGAGGTTTGTATTCTAAAACTTTTGCCAGAACGTCAAGGCCTGTATTGTGAGTATCTACATCGAATCCGGCCTTCTCCAAAATAAGACTAACCGATTCCAATATATCTTCATCGTCATCAATTACTAAAATTTTTTTCAAACTACGCTGGTTTAAGTAAGCTAAAACATCATCAAATGATGATGACTGATAATGATTATCAGGGTAATATTATGTACGGTTTTAATCGGCGCATGGTTTGTAAATTTTGCATAAACGATTGTGTGCACAATCATTTATTGTTATAACAGGTTATGCGTTGCACTTATTTCTTTATTTGTTTTGATTGCATAAATTCTGTAGGCGTCATATTAAATTGCTTCAAAAAATTCCTGGCGAAATTACTTTGAGAGCTGTAGCCAACTATTGCAGAGATTTCATAGATTTTATATTCGCCTTCCGCCAATAATTCTGCGGCTTTTTTCAGCCTTACAATATTGATAAGTTCCAGCGGCGTCAGGTTAGAAATTGCTTTGATCTTACGGTATAGCGTGATCCTGCTCATATTCATTATGCCTGCAAGATGTTCTACATCCAGGTCGGTATCTTCTATTCTTTTTGAAATAGTTTCATTAAGCGTCTCTAAAAAGCGTTCATCAGCTTTTGTATGTGCCATACTTTTTATATGGACAAGCGGAGAACTTGCAAAAAATTCACGCATGATATTCCTGTTGGCAAGCAGGCTTGAAATTTGTGCCAGCAAATGTTCTTTGTAAAATGGTTTTTCAATATAGGCATCTGCCCCAAGTTCAAGCCCTTCCACCTTTGATTGTATGGTATTTTTTGCCGTCAGGAGGATTACTGGTATGTGGCTGTAATCAAAGTTTGACTTAATGATCTTACATAATTCAAAGCCATCCATCTCAGGCATCATTATATCACAAATGATTAATTGTATGGCTTCATTTTCTAAAATTTTCAATGCATCTTTTGCACTTTCTGCCTTCAGGATCGTGTATTTATTATTTAAAATCCTTTCGAGGAAATCAAGTATTTCTTCTTCGTCATCAACAATTAAAATTAAAGGGAGCATAGTTTTTATTTTATTATCATCATGTCATCGTCGCACTTACCCTGTTCTCATGTTCATGTTTTAGAGGTAAGGTGAGTACGAAAGTATTTACCGTTTTCTTATTGAATTTCATGTACAACTTTCCTGTTTGCAGTTCCGCCAACGACCTCGCAAGCGTGAGCCCGATGCCTGTGCCTTTTTGATTACGGGTTTCTTTCAACCGCTGGAATGGCTTAAAAATTATTTCTTCCTGCTCAGGTGATAACAAGTATCCATCGTTCTCAAATTCAATCGTAAAAGTAGATGTACTTTTTTCAAGCGGGCAAAGCCTTACAGCTACTTTCTTATCCGCATATTTTACCGCGTTACTTATCAGGTTACTGAAAATTTTTCTCAATGCTTCCCCATCAGCGTAAGCATATATATCATTGGCAGGAATAATAATGTTGTAATCAAGGTTTCTTTTTCTTGCGAGTATTTTAAAGCTGAGGCCGGTTTCTCTTAATATATCGCTTACATTGATCTTTGTAAAATAAAGGCTAAAGCCTTTGATCTCTGTTTGCCTGAAATCCAGCAATTGCGATACAAGATTCATAAGCCTGTTAGTGTTTCTATCAAGGCAGGCAATGTCTTCTTTTATGTCAGGCGCATCAAATTGCTTCTCCATCAAATTTTCAACCGGCCCTTTTATAAGTGTAAGCGGTGTCTTTATTTCATGCACCACATTTGTAAAGAACTCAATCTTACTTTCATAGATCTCCTTCTCCTTTTTATTTTGTTGCCGTTTATGATAATTGCTAAAAAGATAATAGCATAGAAGAATCGCAAGGATCGCATATAAAAGATAGGCCCAGCCTGTTGCCCAGAAAGGAGGAAGAATTTCTATGACCAGTTTCTTTTCATTGCTCCATACACCATTGGCATTTGCTTTTAGTTTAAATACATACCTGTCTGGCGATAGGTTGGTGAAATATACTTTGCGGTTTGCTGTAATTGTCGTCCATGAATTATCCAACCCTTCCAGTTGGTAGGCGTAGCTTGTCATTTCAGGAGCTATATAACTTAACGCAGCAAAATCAATGCTTACAGAGGACTGATAATATGGTAAAGTGATTTTATCTGTATAAACAATTGATTTTTTTAACGTGGAGCTGTCATTTACAGTTAATTCTTTATTGAAAACCTGAAACCCGGTAACATATACCGGCGGCACAAAATTTCTTGCCAGGAAATCGTCCGGCATAAAAGAGATCATTCCCTTTACACTTCCGAAATAGAGCCTTCCATCTTCATCTTTATACCCGGAGTGATAGTTAAACTGGTCGTTGAGCAGGCCGTTATCCCTTGTATAAACTGCGATGTTTTTAAAGCCGGGTTTAAAATTTACCAACCCCCTGGAAGTGCTTGCCCAGAGATTCTTATTATTATCTTCTAACACTTTAAAAAAGAAATTAGCCGGCAGCCCATCTTTCACTGAGTATCGTGTAAATTTTTTTCTATCGCTGCTTAGTTTACAAAGCCCGCCTCCTTCTGTTGAAAACCAAATAGAATTATTACTGTCTTCGTACACATCATTCACGGCATCGTTTGATAAACTGTTTTTATTATGCAATTCGCTTTGCAAATGGCCGCTATGATGCGTTACCGGGTCAAACCAAAAAACACCCTGGTTATTTGTGCCTGCCCATATTAATTTATTGTGATCTTCAATAAGGCTGGTGATTAAACAATTGCCTGGGGTCTGTGCAATTCTTTCAAATCCGCTAACTATCGGATCGCTAACTATCGGATTATCTAGATTATAATTGTAACTATACAAGCCATTGCTGGTGCCCACAAGCACTTCATTATACGAAGTGCGCAAAAAGCAAAGGGCGAAATTGCTTTTTAAATCCCGTTCTCCCGGGCCGGCCATAAAATGTTTTTTTATTTTACCGGTTCGTATATCCATTACATCTATCCCATGTTCAAAGGTTCCTATCCAAAGATCATCTCCATAAGCAAGAAGGCCATGAACGTTTGAATAGGCAATGCTCGTTTTATCGCCCGTTGGCTTAAAATGGATGAGCGTGTTTGTGTTATTTTTTATTTCATTTAATCCGCCATCTTCTGTGCCCACCCATAGATTTCCATATTTGTCTTTACATATTTCCCGTACGGCATTTCCGCTGATGGCGTTCTCAGTATTGCCTGGTAAATATTTTCTAAAAGCGGCATTTTGTTTTGCATAATAATTCACGCCGCCAAAGAACGTTCCTGCCCAAATGCTTCCTTCTGCATCTTTGCACAACGCATAGATTGCGTTATCGTTGAGTGAATAGGGATCATCAAATTTCTTTTTAAGATTTGTAAAAACCCCGGTATCTGTATGGTATATAAAAATTCCTGACTCGGTAGCGAACCAATATTCCTGCTCTGTATTTTGCAGGATGTCACGAATGTAAATCGTCGTCTTATCGGGGTTGTAGGTGAGAATATCTTTGTAGGTAAAAGAATCAATATTAAACTGTTTCAAGCCCTGGCTGGTTGTGCCTGCAAAAAGAGAATTACCATCACCGGGATGAATTTTTTGTATCAATCTCGAAGCAGGAACTTTTGAATGTGCAAAGAGATCCCAACTCTTGAATGTTTCTGATTCCCCATCAAATTTTTCCAACATTCCCCCAGTCGTCCCTGCCCACAGATCTCCCTTTTTTGATAAACAAATTGTAGATGCATAAAAATAGGTTGACGGGTTAAACTGCTTCAATGATTTTTTCAGATCAAAACGGCATAGCGTGTTGGAAGAGATAAACCACATTTGGCCGTGCCTGTCAAAAGTTATGTCATATATATTAGGTAATGAATCAATAACTGTCTCCAACCGCTCCTTTTGCGGATTATATTTGTATAACCCGCCCTGGCCGCCAATCCACAAAACTCCATCTTTGCCGGGCAAAATACAAAAAATATAATCGGTCGACAGGTTCTTTTTCTGCTCTGCATTGTCCGGACGAAATACTTTAAAATGGAATCCATCAAAACGATCAAGGCCATCCTTTGTAGCAAACCACATAAAACCTTTTGAATCCTGCCTTACAAAAAACACAGTGTTATTCGATAGCCCGTTTTCTACCTGGAAATGCTTAAAATAATAAGGCTGCGCATTTGCAACATTGATGGTTAGAGAGAACACAACATACCACAATATTTTTGGTAGAATATATCGCCGGGCGACATGCATGTGTGTGATAAAAAAATGCATACAAATAAGCAGGTGAATTTTAGCAATCAAAATCAGGTATCAGTCAGCCTTTTCATCCCGAAAGTAATAAAGAAAAATAGAACAGTGCCGCATAAATATCTTTCTAATACAATTATTAGGGCTTCATTTATAAAAACATCTTTGTTAATGGAATTGTAACATATCGTTAAAATTTAGATACTCACTGAATAAAGTAAATGCTATAATATGACTTTCTTCACACTTTAAATGATTGCTTAATAATAACGATTTACGATTTA
>JALYYM010000294.1 GCA_030946565.1 Bacteroidota bacterium
TGCAAGGAAACGTAGCCGGGAATATTTTTGAAAAAGACCGCGTTTACCCGGTACGGTTAGTTTATCCCGGAAGAAGTCAAATGAGTGTAGCTGACCTTAAAAGCTTGAAAATTGCATTGCCCGATGGCAGGTTAAAAGCTATAAGTGAGCTGGCAACCATAGAAGTAAATGGAGGAGATGCGCAAATTGAAAGAGAGAACCTACAATCAATGGGTGTAGTATCTGCAAGGCTTCAAAACCGCGACCTCGGCAGTACGATGAAAGATATACAAGCCAAAGTAGGCAAGCAGGTAAATCTTCCACAAGGCTATAGCATTGAGTATGGTGGGGAATATGCCCAGCAGCAGAAATCCTTCAGCGAACTTTTAATGATATTGATTGCCTCAAGCATACTCGTTTTTGGAGTGATCTTATTTTTATTTAAAGATGTGAAAGTAGCCTTAGCAATCTTGATCATAGCTGTACTAGGGATTGCCGGAAGCTACATTGCATTATTCATTACTAATACGCCGCTGAATGTAGGTAGCTATACAGGTCTTATTATGATCGTAGGTATCATTGGTGAAAATTCAATCTTTACCTTTCTGCAATTCCAGGAAACGTTGCATGAAAAAAGTGTGGATGAATCTATTGTATATGCTATCTCCACAAGACTTCGTCCTAAGCTGATGACTGCCCTGGGCGCTATTATTGCTTTAATGCCGTTGGCCTTGGGAATCGGCGCCGGCGCTGAGTTACATCAGCCGCTAGCCATTGCCGTTATAGGAGGTTTTATTATTGCACTACCGCTGTTGCTTATTGTATTGCCGTCTATGTTAAGATTGTTATATAGAAATTATAAGCCGCCTGTAGCAGTGCAAAGCGATGCTGACGCATAACATTTCTTTTTGAAAAAATCATCTCCAAACACAAACGATGATCGTAGCGGGTATGTTTCCAACTGCATTATATAACCCATTGTTGCAAAAACCTCACAGGTTTTAAAAACCTGTGAGGTTTGTGCGCCGTTTGACAGCTAACAATTGTTCTGCAAAAATTATCTGCAAACGCAAGCGACTACCGCAGCGGTATGTTTCCTGCTGAAATGAAAAATAAAATTCTTAGTCTTAACTTGTACCGATTATGAAAATTAACCCCTAACAATAATTATATGAAAAAAATTTATGCCCTTTCCCTTTCTATTTCAATCGTTTTGGCAGCGCAGGCCCAGGATAGCGACAGCAGTTGGTTTGTAAATAATTATTCAAAAATTGAAAGATATATTCCCATGCGTGATGGCGTGCGTTTGTTTACTTCAATTTATTACCCTAAAGACCAGGCAACAAAGCATCCAATACTTATGACACGCACTCCGTATTCCTGCGCTCCATACGGAGAAGACAAATATGTGGGTGTATGGAGATCTTACAAGATGGCGTATGCTAAAGAAGGCTTCATTTTCGTAACACAGGATGTAAGAGGCAGGTATATGAGCGAAGGAGTCTTCGAAGACGTAAGGCCATTTATTAAAAATAAAAAAACCAAAAAAGACATTGATGAAGCAAGCGATACATACGATGCCATTGATTGGTTGGTGAAAAACGCTCCCGGAAATAATGGTAGGGTTGGAGTAACCGGCACATCGTACCCTGGCTTTTATTCAACTGAAGCTGCACTCAGCGGCCATCCTGCATTGGTGGCGGTAAGCCCGCAGGCGCCCGTTACTGATTGGTTTATAGGAGATGATTTTCACCACAAAGGCGCATTTTTCGTAATGGATGGATTTTCTTTTTATCCAACGTTTGGCAAGCCCCGTCCCACGCCAATCATGGACTATGGCGATGGATTTCAATTTTCTT
Source organism: Bacteroidota bacterium (assembly GCA_030946565.1). The sequence goes on from JALYYM010000294.1 coordinate 1,839, forward strand.
CTGATGATAACTATGACGCCTACCTGAAAACAGGCGCCTTAAAACATTTCGCAGATCTTCTTGGCGACAGCATAAAATTTTGGCAAGAATTATACAAGCATCCTGTGTATGATGCCTGGTGGCAGGAACGCAATGCAAGGGTTGGCTTGTACAATGTAAAGCCGGCAATGCTTTGGGTTGGCGGCCTTTTCGATGCAGAAGATTGCTTCGGCGCATGGAACAGTTATAAAGCAACAGAGGCGCAAAGCCCTCAAACAAATAGTAAAATAGTGATGGGACCATGGTATCATGGCCAATGGAGCAGGGAGGGAAGCTATCTTGGAAATGTAAGATTTGGCAGCAACACTTCTGCTTACTTCCAAGACAGTTTGGAAATTCCCTTCTTTAATTATTATCTGCTTGATAAAGGCAACGTTGACAATGTTGCGGAGGCAAATATTTTTTTTTCAGGAGAAAATAACTGGAAGAAATTTGATAAATGGCCACCACAAAATGTTCAAACTGAAAATTTATATTTAGCCGCTAATGGGCATCTTTTTTTAGGTACTAATGCTGGCGTTGCTGATAGCAGCACCTTCAACGAATACATCAGCGATCCTGCACATCCCGTGCCCTACACAGAAGATGTACATATAACAAGAACACGGGAGTATATGGATGATGATCAGCGTTTTGCCTCCCGCAGGCCGGATGTATTAACTTACGAAACCGAAATTCTCAATGATAATGTAACCGTCGCCGGGCCTGTAATTGCCGATCTGCAGGCTGCCATCTCCACTACTGACGCCGACTTTGTCGTGAAGCTTATTGATGTTTTTCCTGATGACTTTAAATATCCTACCGGCGAAAAAGGTAACGGAAAAGGCTACCCGATGGGTGGTTATCAAATGCTGGTACGTGGAGAAATAATGCGGGGAAAATTTAGGAATAGTTTTGAAAAGCCCGAACCATTTGTGCCAGGTAAAATAACAGAAGTGAAATGGGAATTGCCGGATGTGGCACATACTTTTTTGAAGGGCCACCGCATTATGATCCAAATCCAAAGCTCATGGTTTCCATTAGCCGACCGCAACCCACAGCAATTCGAAAATATTTACGAAGCAGATGATAAGGATTTCCAAAAGGCTGATATACGCATTTATCATGATGCGGAAAATCAATCAAAAATTATTTTGCCAGTACTCAAAAATTAAATCTTTGAAGCGTTCTTTATTCGCCATCTGTTTTTTGCTGTGTGCGATAGCGCAAGGCCAGAATTCAAATGCATCTTTTGTAAAAGATAATTTTACGAAGATGGATACCACTATTGCCATGCGTGATGGAATAAAATTGTACACCGTAATTTATATTCCAAAAGATGGTGCGGAAAAATATCCGTTTCTAATGGAGCGTACTCCCTACTCTGCCGCGCCTTATGGTGCAGATAATTATGCAGGGAGACTTGGTCCTGGCGAGGCTTTGATGAGAGAAAAATATATTTTCGTTTACCAGGATGTGCGTGGCCGTTATATGAGTGAAGGGGTGAACCTTGAAGTAACTCCATACATCGCCGGCAAAAAAAATACAACGCAGGTAGATGAAAGCAGCGACACTTATGATAC
>JALYYM010000335.1 GCA_030946565.1 Bacteroidota bacterium
AATGAAATGGAAAGTTTTATTTGTAATTGCAGGGCCGCCAATTGCAAACAGATCATTCAGGGAAAGCATGAGAACTCAATTACCTTCCTTGAAAAAAAACCATCTTAACCAAATTGTTCTCAGACCAACAGCATTGCATTAGCCGATCTCTTAAAATTTATTTTTCAAAAAAAGCGGTTTGTATTTCAGCATTCATTTTTGGCCAACTCACATAAAAACCGGAAGGTAACTTCTCTTTCTAAATCGTCTCCCAAGGGCTCTTTTAATTTATCGGCTACGCTATTCACCGGATTCGCATGATGTTGTTTAATATAGTACTGCACGGCAGACCATGTATTCAAAAAACCCAATAGCTGCCGGCTAAGAAAAAATGCGGAGCTTGTATTAAAAGATGTCATGCAGCACTGCCTGCAGCCGCTCACCCGTAAGGTTTTGATCAATGATTTTTCCCGCAGGATCAATCAAAAAATTGTTGGGGATAAATTCAACACTGTAGTTTTCAAACAACTTGTTATGCCAACCCTTAAAATCACATACCTGCGTCCAGGGGCATTTGTATTGTTCAAGAGCATTACGAAATGCCTGCTGATCATTATCCAGTGAAACGCTCACCATTTGTAAACCTTTTTCCGAAAAATTTTCATAAGCCTTAGAAATATTTGGGATCTCCTCCAGGCAGGGTGCACACCAGGTAGCCCAGAAGTCCAGCAGCAAATACTTTCCTTTGAAAGTGTCGTTCGTAAGTTTATGACCTTCGGTATCGTAGAGAACAAACCGCGGAGCATTTGCGCCGGTTACACTTCTTTTTTTTGCCTGAATTTCTTTTAAATAATCCCTGGCGTAATAGTTATCCCTTTCCTGAAGATTATCATAAATGTCCTCCATGGTGTTTAGTGGAAGGCCCGGCAGCAATCTTTTCTTAATAATGAATGCGGAAACAATAGAGTTCGGGTAGGCCTTTATCTGCTCTAATATAAATGCGGCCTGGTTAGACTGCCATTCCTTATCAATTAAATTCGCACTGTCTTCATTCTTAGTGGTTACAAGCAAGCGTTGGTAATGTATATTTAAAAGGAAAAGTTTTTTATCAACTTGCACCAACTGATCCTGCAAGACCGAACCTGTAAATACAGAGCTTGGCATGGAATCGTAGTATAACATTGCTTTAGTATGCCCGGAATCCAGGATAAAATAGCCGGAGTAAGGCCAAAGTCGTTCGGAATGGGGAACTTCGATTTTACACGGTTCGGCTTTTTTAACACGACCGTTAAAAACAAAATGTCCACTCCGTACTTCTGCAGAATCTAGGCGTGAGTATGGGCTTTGATGTGTTGTATCATCACGTACAAGATAGATACGCCCCGAGTCGAGACCGGTTATTTGTCCATTCAGCATATAAGGCTCTCCTGCTAAAAAAGGCGCTGGCGGGAAATGATGTTTACTGCATGAAAACAAGATACATAAACTTAATAGTGATATTAGCTGCCGAATAGCAAAAGGTGTAGTTATTTTCTTCATAGCTGATGATTTTGGAAGCGTTCTTAAATTTAGTTCTTTCCGGTGAATAATGTCACTCCTGCATTAGTCGGGGCAGGAAGCCCCGCAATTTAAAGTTACTATGCCCGGCCCCGGAGGTCTTTTGGAAGCCAAGCCGGAAGTACCTGTAATCAAATTAAAGTTAAATTTCAAAATGATAAAATAAGAGCAGTCGTAAAATAAATTTTACAAAGTATTTTTATAAGGGGTTAAAAAATACTTCTTCTATACTCTAAATTTCTTCACATGAACATCATTCTACCTTTATTTATTATTACGCTTATTCTCTGGCATATCGGTTTGTATGGCATGTTTAGGAAAGCGGGCATCACGCCCTGGAAAGCATTGATACCGCTATACAACACATGGTGTATGGTTGAAAAAATGCAGTTGAAAAGAGGCTGGTTTTTTCTTCAGCTTATACCAATTGCAGGGCAGTTTATTACTATTTGGATCAGTATAAAATTTGTTGAACATTTCGGCAGGTTCAGTCTGCCACATCATGCTGCAACCGTGTTCATCCCTTTCATTTATTTTCCTT
>JALYYM010000430.1 GCA_030946565.1 Bacteroidota bacterium
GATTTGGATTAAAAAAATGAAACCCGCTTTCTTATTAAGTGCTCAAAAAGCAAAAAGAATCTACTGAGAGCAAAACTTTTTTTTCAAATTGATATTTCAGTTTCTTAACTCGTTTCAGAAGGGGAGAGAAAAGAAATTCTTAATTCAACCGGTCAATTAAAATTGCAACAAATCCAAATTACTTTTTGTACCTACGGTAGTACATAAATTTTTTATTATCTTTTCAAAAAGAAAAATCCCCTGATTATTCCATCTTTTAAAACTGCATAACTTTTATTGATGCCCAAAAATGATGATGCTGCCGGCAGTCTTGAAAAACTTTTAGGCACCCTCTTGCCCCCGGAAAATGTATATATCCCTGTGGTAACAAAAGAGCAACAGCTAAAAGAACTGGATATATTAAATGAAAGAATTTCCAGCGAAAGTTTTTATTTCGTTTTTAATCTCCTGGCCTTCGAACTCGAAAATATAAAAGGTGTTGGCAAATGGCTTGGCTATTCTGAGAAGGAATTTACCGTCAACCAGTATTTAAAATGTATTCATCCCGGCCATGCGGTATTGTTCAACATGCTTGCCCACAGCATGTATAAGTTGCTTTGCAAGGGTGAATTCAAACTCCGTTTTTCTACCCAGCGTTATATCAGCCTGGTCGCCTTAAAGCATTATAACGGCGAGTATATTCTTTTTAAAAAAACGACTTCCGTTTTTCAATTTGATGAGAAGAACCGGCTAATGGCGCAGTTGAATGAATTTAATAAGATTGAATTATTCGATGGCTCTGCTCTTAAGCCACGGGTAACAGAAACAGAAGGAGTTCAAAAAGATGATTTTGAAAGCGTTGTTTTTAAAATGGTATTGAATAATTTAATGGAAGATAAATATTTTTCTAAAAGAGAATTTCAGGTGTTGCAATGCTATGCCGCCAATGAAAATATAACCAGCAAAGAAGTCGCTAAAAAATTAAATGTCGGCGATAACACGATAGATATTTATAATAAAAGAATTCTGCAAAAAGCCCGCAAAACTTTTACTCATCCTTTTGTTAATGCCAGGGAAGTTGCAATAAGGTTAAAGAAAGAAAAATTATTTTGATAAGAAAAGCTGCCCGGCAAAACGCTACAAAAGATATACTGGCGTATTTTTTTAAAATTTAAAAAAAATTTTCTTATGGAAACTACATTAAAAAAGGAGCTCATTGATAAAATATCTTCTACCGAAGATGAAAATCTTTTGCAATTAATGAATGAAGACTATGATTATTTTACAGGGGTTGGCAAGCCTGATATCGCAGACGAACTTTCACCGGAAGATTTGGACGAATTAAAAAATCTTTTAAAAGAACCTTTCGGTTACGAAACCGAATCTTATGAAGATTTTAAAAAGGCTCTTGACAGGTGGCATACAAAATAATTTCACTTATTCTATCAACACAAACGATGCCCAGAAATAAGGCAGCGGATGCTCTTTCCTGATCGCATTTTGGGCATTGTAAAATGCCCTGTCTAACGGCGTTCCGCCAAGCCAATCCGCATAAAATAAACGGAAAAAGTCTGCGGTAATTTTAGCATTCACTAACCACAAGCTCACAATCATATAATGAGCGCCGGCCATTTTAAACGCACGTTGCAAACCTAAATTTCCTTCGTTAAAAGTCTCATCCCCGAGCCCGCTCTCACAGGCGCTAAGCGCTACTAATTTTACATGTTGAAGATTGAGGTTTTCTATTTCATAAGCTGTTAATATTCCATCATCATTACCTTTAATTGCCACACCATTTTCCCAATATTGATTTGCCCCGGAAAAAACAAGGGCCGACCGGAACTCCGGATCAGTCGTGCCTTTGATAAAATGATACGGCATTAATTCTTTAGCATTTTCTTTTTCGTAAGGAGCGTAAAGGCCATGCGTTGAAATATGCAAAACACCCTCGATGGTATCTGCCTGTTTTTTAAAAATGTTTTCTGTTGCCTTATTAAGTTCATGAGGAGTGAAGGCTATTTTTTTGCCGGCAAATTCTTTTTTTAATAATGAAATTTCATAATCTCCCAAAGGCGAAAAAGGTGATTCAGAAATGCCTTTCATTTGCGACCATGTTACATCATCGGGTACTTTTGCGGTCTGTTTATTATTCGCAGTTTGCACGTCATCATAATCCATGTTACCCCAAAGACTTATTTTCTTAGGCGCATCATAATCTCTCTTTTCTATACTGCTTTCTATAAGGTTAGAAAAATAATGAAAGCTGTATTCGTTGGTTAAATAAGTTTTTTCATTATAGAGGGCATTCAAGGCAATGTTATTCAATATACCTGCAGGTGAATAGTTGATGCTATGCATGCCTTTTAAATAAGGTTCGAGAGGAGCCCATAAAAGATGATACAACACAAGAGCGGTTTTGCTGGTGCTGTCATATAGCTTCTGCGTGAGCTGGTTCTCATGTATCCATGCACCCTTGTCATCTTTCATCAGGGCAGTTAATTCTTCTTCACTGCACAACGGCACAAACTCGCTTTGGGAATAAGACTGACCGAAAATGAATGCAGCATACACGGCGCTGTCTTTAACTTTTCCTGCTGATTTGAAATTAAAGCGGACGAATTCAATATTGGCTGCATCCGCCTCGGTCATCAGAGACATAACCTTCATTTTTATCTGATCGTCCGGCTGTAACGCAAAACCCTTGGCAGAAACTTTTCTTTCCAACTCTTCTCCCCTTTCTTCAATGCTGTCAAGAGCGCTTTGCCTTCTTGCAGAAGGCAATGAATACTGTTGAGCGATCAATTCTTTTGTCCTTCTTAATTCCCGGTAGGGTAAGGGTATATCTGTCTCCCAGTAAGCTTTTGTTTGATTTCTTAATTCTTGTTTGTTTAAAAGGATCGCACTTTTGCGTTGCATTTCCATGATCAGCATGTCAGGTGCCGTGGCTTTGTTTTTATATAAGATGGTATAAAACAGGTCGAAGATTTTATCCAACCGGCTGGCATAGTGAAGCTCATCATCTTCTGACATGCCTACCGAATTTCTATACGTCTCGTAAAACATCCAGTGGCTGAATGAGATAAGGCCTTTAGAAGCTTCTTCCGTTTTATTCATATAGATCAGGTTCTCATAAAATCCTTCGATCATCTGCTGAATCACCACTGATTTATATTGTAATTTATACATTACCGAAAAGTTTCTCCGGAAGACGGAATCGGCTTTTTGATATTGCTTTGTTAGCATGTACAACCTGCCAAGGCTTAATGCCATTTCATAATAAAGTGCATGTTTTTGTTTGCCCGTTTTCAGGCTGTAAAAAATTTGTTCATACAGATCGATTGCCTGTCCAGGTTTATTTTGTTGTTTAAATAATAACGCTTTCAGATTGAGGTATCCGATATAATTGGAAGAATCGTGGACTGAAATTTCTTTGCCTGCGTAGGTAAAAATCTTTATGGCGCTGTCTTCATCGCCAACTGATAAAAATCTTTCTGCGAGCCGTAAGGAGGCACGCATATATTCATCCTTATTGAGCGGCTTCATCTTTTGCAGTACCTCCACTGCCTTACGTTGATAGCTCAATCCTTTGATCGAATCACCTATCTGGCTATATATTTCCGAAAGGTTGTTATATAATCGGGATTGCAAAAAACCCACGTCAGTGTTACTTCCCATTGGTCCAATCACCTCCTGCATATTTTTAGAAAATTCCGGCATACGCAACTGCATCATCGGGTTAAAATCTTTTTCTGACGGTATTCCCGTTAGCAATTCCAGGGCGCCGGCGTAATTGCCTTCAATTCT
>JALYYM010000448.1 GCA_030946565.1 Bacteroidota bacterium
CAACTGCTTTAATGCGGTAAAAATTACAGCTATATCTTTTTTATTGCTTTGCACATCTTTTTCCATTACTTCCATTTTCAATAAAATATCTTTATTTGTCATAAGCATTTCTCTCATCTTTGTAAAAATTCTAATAATTTGAATTATCCAAGCATCGCCATCTTTTCAAAAACCAAATAGCCCCAGGGATGCAGGTCAACATGGTCTTCGTTGTCAAAATTTATATCCCTTCCACCAAACACGTTTCTAAATAAACCATGCACATCCTTTACCTGCATATTCCGGCTTTCGTCACAACAATTTAAGATTACCAACACCTGGTGCTGGCCTTTCTTCCGCAGGTAAGAAAAAATTTCATGGTCATCAGGATGAGAAATAATTTTCGTAAGAACCTCTTCATCACCAGCCCGCAGCGCCTCATTTGAGCTATGAAGAATAAGGAGAGTTTTATAAAAATCGTGCATCTCAAATTTGCCATCCCATTCGATCGGATCCTTTTCAAAAAATTTCAATCTTTTTCTATTGGGCATTTCCTGCCCGCTATATAGCATAGGCATTCCATTCCAGGTGCAACAAAATACCGCCATCAGGCTTGCGGCATCTCCATACTTTTGAAACTCTGTTCCATTCCAGCTATTCTCGTCATGATTGCTGGTAAAATAAACCCTGAAAGCGTTGCCGGGAAATTCGGTAACAGATTTATATAACACAGTGAGTAAGCTTTGCAGGCCCATTCTGCCATGATAAAATTCCTCGGAGGCATGCATCCATCTCCACGTATAAGTTGCATCAAATACTACATGATAGTCAGGCAGCTCACATTCGGCAAGCCAGAATAATCCGCTTTTAGTTTTCGAAAGTTTCTTTTTTGCCGCTATCCAAAAATCGAGTTCCACAAGATGGGCCATATCGCAACGATAACCATCAATGTCACATTCTTTAATCCAAAACTTCATTGCGTTTATCATGTCTTTCCACAAGTCCTTATTTTCATAATTCAATTGTGTTACATCACTCCATCCATGTGGATGATGAAGCGTTTCATCTTCGTTATAGCAATAGTAATCGGGATGTTCTTCAATCCAATCATGATCGTTGCCGGTGTGATTAGCCACCCAATCAATGATCACTTTGAAGCCGAGTTCATGCGCTTCTTCTACAAGCTTCTTAAAATCTTTTATCGTGCCGAATTCGGGGTTGGTTTCTTTATAATTTTGAGCAGCATAATAACTGCCGAGCGTGCCGAGCCTGCCTGTATCGCTGATGGGCGTGATGGGCATAAACCACAAGATGCGCACGCCCATATCTTTTAATCTTGGAAGATGTTTTGCGAAGGCTTCAAACGTACCTTCCTGCGTGTATTGCCTGAGGTTTACTTCATATATATTGGCGGAATAACTCCATTTTGGATGAGGAAGGTGTTTGTGTTTATGCGACATAAATACTTTGATTAAAATTTGAGTTTAAGAATTATTAATTTTTTATTAGCTTGAAGCGTGCGTGGCGCTTTGTAACTTTGGCCATATCCTATATAATGCATGAAAAAATTTGATGTACCATTATTTTACCGAAGCCCGCTTATAAGCGCTGTCAAAAATAAGCGCAAAGAAAACGATAAGCTGAAGAAAGATTTCAGCCCAAGTTTATTAGATTTTGGTAATGTGGAAATTTATCTTTCGCGGCACTTCGGCTTTTGCTATGGCGTGGAAAATGCCATTGAAATTTCATTCAGAACCATAGAAGAGAATGCGGGAAAAAATATTTATCTGTTAAGTGAAATGATTCATAACCCACAGGTGAATGCAGATCTGCAAAAAAAAGGTGCCCGTTTTTTAATGGATACAAAAGGCAACGTGGTTATACCTTTTGAAACTTTATCACCCGGTGATATTGTGATTGTGCCAGCGTTCGGAACAACTTTAAAAATAGAAGAAGAATTGAGAGAAAGAGGTATCGAAATAGAAAGATATGATACCACCTGCCCTTTTGTAGAAAAAGTTTGGAACCGGGCAGAGGCGATTGCGAAAAACAAATATTCCATCGTGGTGCATGGCAAGCCGCAGCACGAAGAAACAAGAGCAACCTTTAGCCATAGCGCCGTAAACACGCCTACGGTTGTAGTAAAGGATATGCGGGAAGCGCTTGAACTTGCGAAATATATTAGAGAAGAAAAGCAGCCCGAAAATTTTTATTCAGAATTTGCCGGCCAATACTCTGAAAACTTTGACGTGCAAAAAGACCTTCAAAGAATTGGCGTAGTAAATCAAACTACCATGCTGGCTAGCGACACACAAGCCATTGCAGATTTTTTTAAAAATGTGATGATGGAAAAATATCATCTCACCGATGATAGCGTGGCTGAAAGATTTGCGGATACAAGAGATACTTTATGTTATGCTACAATGGATAACCAAAGCGCTGTGTATGGCATGCTACAAACGGAAGCTGACCTTGCAATTGTAGTGGGTGGATATAACAGTTCCAACACATCACACCTTGTGGAGTTGTGTGAAGAAAAGCTGCCAACTTATTTTATTCAATCACCTGGTGACATTGTTTCATCGAAGGAGATAAATCATTTTGATCTGCATAAAAAAAAGGAAGTAAAAACACTTGCTTTTCTCCCTGAAAAAAAACCGGTGAAAATTTTGATCACCAGCGGAGCCAGCTGCCCTGATGCGTTGGTAGAAGAAGTGATAAATAAAATTGCCGGATTTTATAAAGGCTTAAAAACCCCGGAAGAAATCATTGAAGGATTCCATTGATCTGCTCTGAAAGATTTATGCGTTCACTTCTTCTTCATGTAATTTTTCACAAGGTTTAGTGCGAATTCAAGTTGTTGCTTTTCACTAAGACGCGTGTTATCAAGTACAATGGCATCTTCAGCTTTGCGTAAAGGGCTTACTTCGCGATGCGAATCAATGTAGTCACGCATTTCAATGTTCGCCTTTATCTCCATCAGGCTGATATTGGGATTCTTTTCAAACATTTCAGTAAACCGTCGCTCTACACGGATCGCCTCGTCCG
>JALYYM010000480.1 GCA_030946565.1 Bacteroidota bacterium
AAATACACCCATGTAGAGATTGCTTTTACGCAGCACAGTAACATTAATTATCTTTCCTTTTAAATTATCTTCTGTATGAAATCATCTTTATTACTTGTAATCATTTCTTCAGTGCTTGTAATTTCTTGTAACTCAAATAAACTTTCATCCGGCCAGAAGGCTGACCATAAATGGGTAAGTTTATTTAATGAAAAGAATCTTGACAACTGGGTTGTAAAAATAGCCGGATACGAATTGGGTGATAATTTTGGTAATACATTCCGCGTAGAAAATGGAATTCTTAGCACGCGATATAATGCGTATGATAGTTTTAATAAGAGATTTGGCGCTTTGTACTATAATAAAAAATTTACCAATTACCGGCTAAAGGTTGAGTACAGATTCATTGGCAACTTAACTCCCGGCGCACCTTCATGGGGCTTTCGTGATGGTGGGATTCAATACTACTGTCAGCCTCCTTCTACTGTTGGTTTGGATCAACCCTTTCCTGTTTGCCTTGAATATAATTTGCTTGGAGGCAATGGTAAAGATGAACGGCCCAATGGTGAAATATGTGCTTCAGGAATGTATGTGGAAATCAATGGCAAAAGAAATATTTCTTATTGCACATCGCCTCTCGTTAAAAAAACTTTTGCCGGCAACCAATGGGTGACGGCTGAAATAGAAGTACGCGATGGCAAGATCACGCACTTTGTAAATGGGGAACAAATAATTCAATTTGAAAATCCCAGGTACGACTCAACCAATGCAATTGCAAAAACCTTCATTGTGAATGGTGATGATGCAGTAAGAGATGGATACATATCTCTACAGTCGAATAGCCATCCGATGGATTTCAGGAAGATAGAGATCATGGAATATTGACTGGTAATAATGCTAATGCCTATTATGACCTCAATGATTTTTAACCGGATCTAATGCGCAAGCTGTCCGGGCCATTTAAATAAACTTTGCCTCTATCGCCAAAGGCCTCCAAATGCCCGGTTTCAATTTCTTCATTCGTAAAATCGTTTACCCCAATCCCTTAAACTGTTAGTAAAGGCGCAGGATATTTTTTGTTATAAAAAATGTCAATACTCGCCTTTACCTGGCCTAACGGATATAAATAATTTGAGATTACTTTATTGCTGTTGCAAAGAAATTTTTAATGGTGTAATAGTTGTGGTATTGGGCATAATTTTCAACTAATCTTAAAATGGATTTGATACATATTATTTCAATAGCCTCTCTCGCTACGGGCGTATTATCCGCACTGATAATAGCTATAGACATAATTTCCGGAAAACAGCAAAGGATGATGGTCATGAATTTCGTATACCCGGTTACCGGCTTGTATGCGGGACCGTTAGCCTTGCTTTTTTATTTCAAGATTGGCAGGAAGTCAGTAAAAAACAAAGGCAACGAAATGAAAATGAAAGGCAACGATCAGAATATGAAGAAAGATAAAAAGCCTTTCTGGCAAAGCGTTGCAATCGGCGCTCTCCATTGTGGCAGCGGTTGCACACTTGGCGATATTCTTGCCGAGGTATTTCTTGTCTTCGTTCCTGTTTTTGTGTTTGGAAGTAAGCTTATAGGTAAGTGGACGGTTGATTATGGATTTGCTTTTTTTATTGGGATTATATTTCAATATTATTCTATCAAGCCTATGAAAAATCTTTCTCCCGGCAAGGCGGTGAAAGCCGCTTTGAAAGCTGATACACTGTCGCTTACTTCATGGCAATTGGGAATGTATGGTTGGATGGCTATTTCTATTTTTTTTATTTTTCATCAAGACCTCGAAGCTACTGATACTTTATTTTGGTTTATGATGCAAATAGCTATGCTATTGGGGTTCGCGACTGCTTTTCCTACAAACTGGTGGCTGATAAAAAGTGGGATAAAAGAAGAGATGTAATGATGAAACAGTGTTTTTTAAAATGTAATTATATAAGGACTTCTATCGAATAGTAATTCTCTTCAGTGGGTGATATTATTATTTTGCCTTCATACATCTCAAGTTTGCTTTTAATACCTGCCAAGGCATAATCATTGAAGATCGTGTGAAAATTATTATCAGTACTCTGAAAACTAATTTTTAGTATAGCTTGCTTTGACAGGTTCGAAAGTTTTATGCTTATTCTTTTAACATTCATCCCATCTTTTTCAATCAGCTTTGATAAATGATATTCTATTATCCTGTATAAAAGAAGGCTCAAAGATTTATCGCTGTTTCCTTCGGAAAAAGAATCAGCATCAAGAATTAATTCTACAGGTGAGTCTTTCTGGTAAATATTAAATAAATCCTTTACAGCATCTATTAGACCGAATTCTTCAAACGTGGACGAAGAAAGCGTATGCGATATTTTTTTTATTTTTCTCATTGCATCATCAAGGTAGCTTAGGCTTGCATTAATAGTATCACTTTCCTGCTCTGATTTATACCTTGTAATGTATAGCTTTATAGAGGCCAATAACTGATTCACATCTTCCTGCAATTCATCTTTTATTTTTTTTCTGTCAATTTCATCCGATAATATAATGCTTCTTCCAATTGTGTTTTTGTTTTTAAGCTTGCGGTCAAAGGAATCCTTTTCAAGCCTGCGGAGTATGGTCACATCTTTCATAGCCCCAATTAAACGTATAGGCTTACCATCATTATTTCTTACGATAAAACTTCTGTCATATACAATTTTATATTCTCCATTTTTACACCGAAAAAGATATTCATCTTCCCAGCTTGTTTCACTACTCTCTAAAAGGCTGTCCATTTTTTCAAGCACCCTTTTCTTATCTTCAGGGTGAATATTATTTTCCCACCAAAGTGTATTATCCGCAAGTTCTACTCTTGGGTAGCCAAATATGTTTAAAAGCCGGTCGTTGTAAAAAACTTTTTCAGATCGCATATCATAGTCCCATATCGCGTCGTTAGTGGCGTTGCTCAAAGCCTCGTAGCGATGAAGTGTTTCTTTAGTCAGCTTCCGCTCTTCATTCACTTTTTTATTAAATAAAAAGGTTATAGTGAGAAGAATAAAACCGGAGCCTGCGATAAACAAAATACTTTGCAATAAAAATTCCCCCCTGGAATTATCATTAATTGTAATGTTGAAAAATGGCTGTAAGAAAAATAAAATTGCAATGGCAATAACAACGAATACAATGTAAAAAGCTACGTATTGTTTATACCAGGATTTTTGAAATTTCATTGAAGATTTTCATGTGTACTAAATACTTCTAAATTATCAGCATTAAAAAAGCAAAAACAAATTTTAATTTTTATTTTCTTGCTTCTGTTATTTAGCAACCGGCACAAATATATTTTTTTTTACTTAAAAGCCGGTTGATATTAAACGATAAGGATGCCGGTAAATTGTTCAGAATATCCTATCAAAATGCTGATGAACCTGGAATAGTTCAGGCGTACTTTTGAATATGAGCAATAAAAGATATTGGTTGCTCTTATTTTAGTTTTACTTAAAAAATTACACTTGATTTTAAAAACTTTATTTGACAATTCACTTTCAGACGAAATAAAAACATATAATTCCATTAGTAAAGCCGGGGCGGAAAAGCTATTTACGTTTTTTAAAGAGTGTAAAACTTTTCGTTGGCAGGACGCTAATAATGATTGTGAAGACCGCGCTAATGCTATTTGTTTACTTTTAGATGAATGGAAAATACCGAATGCAAAAGGATGGGTATTTAGTGGATATGTATTTCATAAAATTGGGTATTTAAAAAATCTTTGGAAGTATCATGTTGCAGCAACAGTGCCTGTGATGGAAAATGAAGAGGTAACTTATTATATTATTGATCCTGCTACAAATGAACATATAACGACCGTTGCAGATTGGGCCGCTGATGTTACGGATAACCCACACAGTTATTACCTGATTAAAAAAGGTGAATATTATATTTTTAATGAGAAGAAAATAAAAAAAGATAACTGGTATAAAAGAAACAAGGGCAATTACAATTGGACCATGCAGGGCTTAAGTGGCATTAATGGTATATCAAGCAAAGGAAAAGCCCAGTTGGCCTTCTTAAAAAATAAAGTCAGGAAAACAAAAAAAGATTTTAGCGAATTAAAAAATCAAAACCCTCTTCTATAGATTTTTACATAATCTTTTCTTTTTGTTACTCATAATTTGGTTCACCATTTACCGGATAGGTTATACTGGTTTTGCAAAAGCATATCCCAAAGCCTCCTTTGATCTTATAACCCAGGAAAATTATCTTGATTGGATTACGAAGAAATAGGAAATCATTTTTTACCTGGCCAATAAATCCATTTTAAAAAGCAGAACCACAACAACGGCAAACCCGGAATCATTGAAGTTGATTGCCTAACGTTGCCAATAACTAAAAGTATAGTCATCTGCAATAGCCACCGATAAAGAAAGTCGTAGAACACTGAAAGCAATTATTATACTTCAACAATCCATTTCTTTGCTTCTTCCAATGCTTCATTTTTAAAAACACGCACTTCGC
>JALYYM010000672.1 GCA_030946565.1 Bacteroidota bacterium
GCATCTGTTATTTGATAATTCCATTTTGTAACCGGGGTTGTTATATTAATTACATCGGTTTCCTGAAAAGCGTCAGTGCCTAATAAGTGCGCATACACCTGCCCCGTTATACAAACTAACGGAGTACTGTCAATCATTGCATCAGCAAGGCCCGTTACAAGATTGGTAGCGCCAGGGCCGCTTGTTGCAAACACAATACCCGTTTTACCGGATGACCTTGCATAGCCTTGTGCAGCATGAATAGCGCCTTGCTCATGACGGACTAAAATGTGATGAAGTTTATCGAGGTAGCCATATAACACATCGTAGATCGGCATAATTGCGCCACCGGGATAACCAAAAATCGTATCCGCTTTTTCAACCATTAATATTTTCAATAATGCTTCGCTCCCGCTTATCTCAATAGATTTTTCAGGAGCTACTTCAACATTTTCTTTTACAAGTTCAAGCGTGTTCATAGCACATATTTTTTGTTTATAAAACTAATTTTTAAAACCTATCCGTTGCCGGTCTTCCCATTTTCTTTGAGCTGCTTTTTCATCTAACATGTTTTCCATTGCATCATAAATTTGATTTAACTGGACATCATGTTCTCCTAACTTTTCCCTGATCTCTTTAAATTGTTCTCTCAAATCATTTTGTTGTAAGGCAATTTTTCTTATTGCTGCAAAAGCTCGCATAATGGCTATATTCATATTAATAGCTTTATCACTATTTAGAATTCCACTCAACATTGCAACACCTTGCTCTGTAAAAGCAAAAGGCAGTTTTCTTGTACCACCCCAACTTGATATCACAATTTGTGATGTCATATTGTTTTTTTCACTTGATGTCACAATTTGTGACCTCAAATCTTCCCACTCTTCTTTTGTAAACTGAAACATAAAGTCTTTTGGAAAACGTTTGATATTTCGTTTCACTGCCTGATTTAATACCCTTGTTTCTACTTCATACAAAGCAGCCAGATCAAAGTCGAGCATTACCCTTTCACCTCTTATTTCATAAATCCTGTTTTGTATGCTTTGTATTATTTGCATGAATTTTTTTTTCGGTTATTCCTCATCCGTTACACATCCCTCACTTGCGTCTTTTACCACTCTTGCATACTTATACAAAATGCCTTTGGTTGCTTTTAATGCAGGCTGTTTCCATGCTGCTTTTCTTTTTGCTATTTCTTCGTCACTTACCTTAAGTGTGAGCGTATTTTTATTTGCATCAATTTCAATAATATCATTATCCTGAACTAGTCCGATCAGGCCACCCTCATGTGCTTCCGGCGTAATATGGCCAACAACAAAACCATGCGTACCACCACTAAATCTTCCATCGGTTATTAATGCAACACTCTTGCTTAAACCTGCACCAATAATAGCGCCTGTCGGCTTCAACATTTCAGGCATACCTGGCGCACCTTTCGGGCCAATATTTCTTATCACTGCTACGTCTCCTGCATGTACTTTTTTATTTTGAATCGCTTCTAAAAAATGTGATTCACCATCAAACACTCTTGCTGTTCCTTCAAAACGCTCACCTTCTTTGCCGGTAATTTTTGCAACACTTCCGCGTTCAGCAAGATTGCCATACAAGATTTGCAAATGCCCTGTTTTCTTAATTGGATTTTCTAATGAATGCAGTATATCCTGCTTCGTAAAATCAAGATCAGGCGCATCTTTTAAATTCTCTGCAACTGTTTTTCCCGTTACGGTTAAACAATCGCTATGCAGCATTCCTTTACTCAATAAATATTTCATTACCGCAGGTACACCACCATATTTATGCAGGTCTTCCATTAGATATTTTCCACTTGGCTTAAAGTCTGCAAGCATGGGAACTTTATCACTTACCTTTTGAAAATCATCAATCGTCAATGGGACATCAACACTCTTCGCCATCGCTATCAAATGCAATACTGCATTCGTACTTCCACCTAAAACCATTACAACAGTAATTGCATTTTCAAATGCTTCACGCGTCATAATATCTTTTGGCTTTATATCTTTTTCCAGCAACAATTTTATCGCCTCACCTATCGCTGCACATTCTTTTTGTTTGTCTTCACTTAATGCAGGGTTGCTTGATGAATTTGGCAAACTCATACCCAAAGCTTCAATGGCACTTGCCATGGTATTTGCTGTGTACATACCACCGCAGGCACCAGCTCCGGGGCAAGCATGACGAACGATTTCTTTAAAAGTATTTTCATCAAGATTGCCCATTATCTTTTGTCCCAACGCTTCAAATGTGGAAACAATATTCAGGTCTTCACCGTTGTAATGACCTGGTGCAATCGTTCCGCCATACAACATGATAGACGGACGGTTCAATCTTCCCATCGCCATAATACAGCCCGGCATATTTTTATCGCAGCCTGGAATGGCGACAAGGCCATCATAATATTGAGCACCGGCATTTGTTTCAAT
>JALYYM010000707.1 GCA_030946565.1 Bacteroidota bacterium
TAAAGCTGATGAAATGCACGTCAGCCCTGCTTTTAGCAATACCAATGTAAGGCGTAGTAAAAGTTGATTATTAAAATAGCCCAAAATAATATTTAATAGCGTCTGCCAATAATTTTCCAGCTGCGCCAATACCGATTGCCCATGAACCGTTTAGGCTTTTGTTAACCATTTTTGAAATCCAACCATTTGCTTTATCACCCAATCTTTTGTTTTCAATGTCTGGCTCTTCTGATTCTACTATTTCTTTTAATTCATTAATGTCATCTTGAGACACATTATTGTTTTGCAATAATTTTTCTAAAGCATTTATATCATCTTTTTTGATTTGTGTAGGACTTACAATATTATTGTCACCAACAACAATAACAGTATTGTCACCAAACTTTGCATTCTCAAAACTGGATGATTGTTTACTTTCCAAATTATATGAAGTTTTGCCGATAAAGTCTCTTAACCTTACTGAAAGGTTATTGTAATCTAATAGTGTTACCGCCAAATCTCTTGTATCTCCATAAATGTTTTCAATAATTTTAAATTCTGGTTGTTCATAATTTTTATGCCTTTCATAATCATTATGCCAATACTTGCCAATTCGATTATCAATTTTTTCTCCGACCTCCGCAATTCTATTTAAACGATTGCAATGGTGTTCTTGAACAGATTTTTGAATTTCAGCATGAATGCTGTTTAGCTCTTGTCGAGTTGTTCTGTAATGAGTAAGACTATAATTAATAATATTTTTAAAATCAAAAGGTTGTTCGTTCCAATATCCGGAAACTTCAAGTTTTTTTATATTTTTTTCAATCTGTTCACTTAATTCGACTACTAACTGCTCGCCACTTTTTAAGTCTTCAAGGATGTCATTAAAAGATTGATGTGAGTAATCTGTCATTCCTGCGAAAAGTCCTCTTGCCATATTTTAATTTATTACGCCTAACGGCTTAGGCTTGGCGAAGAACTGGCATTTGAATTCGTCAGCCCGAACCGAAGCTAAATTTATAATTAAAAGTTCATTGTTATTTCTGTTGCCAAATTTATAATGTCGTGCTGATTACTGAAGCTGAATAGCGAAACAAAAGTTGATGTTGCGCAATGTCTGCCAGTTTTTTGCCAAACCCAATGTTGTGCGTTCGTGCTTTTTTTCACTCATAGAAGATGATGTTCTTTTTTTAAAGCAGCTATTGCTATAATTGCCTGTAATCTTGCAGCGTTAAATATTTGAATTTCTACCCGGTAATTTCTGGAAGAAGTATAAGCCCAGTTTCTTAGCTGTTGCCACAAACCTTTATCATAGTTAAGTAAAGGATAATTATTATTCATGAACCGCTTTGCTCTTTCATCATCCACTGTTAAAGTAATTGCAAGATCACTTAAAGAATCTAATGAATTGAAATAGGACTGATCAAAGACCTTTTGAACCAAGCTCCAATTTTCTATTTTTTGCGGTTCGAACCTGTTTTGAGATAAATAAATAATTTGTACTGATTCTTCATAGTTCATAATTTTTCTAGTCAGTGATGTATCACCAAGATACCTTAATGCTCCTGAACTTTTTAACTGCTGAAGTGTGGCGTCACGAGAAATGAAATTCCAGCGAGCGCTTGATAAATATTCATAATAATAAAGTTTGCCTCCAACAATTAATTTAGGATCGCTACTTAGTAAATTTCCCAAACTGTCTCCTGCTGTGATAATTAAATTCTGTACATGTGCAGCCCTGTTTAATTCCATCGTATCGGTAGCAAGGTCTTCAATCAGCAGGCTTGCATATTCTCTGGCACTTTTATGTTCAACGTAATTTTCACGAATGTTTTCTGCAAAAAAACCCATTGTTACAGCAAGAAATATCATTAAGAACTCCAAAAAATATTCTTTGAAATTTTTCTTTTCTACTTTGGGGTGATGATGTACTTCCATCTGTTGTTTTGGTTTAAAAATTATTATCGTTTACGCTGTTACGTTTTTTAACACTGCCATTTTCAATTTTATTCCTTCTTTTATAATAATAATAAAGCGGAATGCCGCTGAATGTAAAGATTAATCCTGCAACAGATTGCACGGGTTCAACAATGAGGGTATTAATAATTAATCCAATCGAAAACAATATTAAAATAATTGGTGAGAAAGGATAGGCAATTACTTTGGCTGTAATTTTTCCTGTGCGCTTCATTTTTATTAACCCCCATCCTAATAAAATAAAAAATAAAAACGATACAATAATTACGGTATCTGTAAGAATATCAAATGTGCCTGAAACCACCATAATGCACGTCCAGATGCCGGAATATATAAGCGCCATATACGGTGTTCTGTAGCGCGGATGAACATTGGCAAACTTCTTTGGAAAAAACTTTTCCTGCGCCATGCGGTAATATAATCTTGGATAAGTTATAATGATGGCATTGAGTGTTCCAAACGTACTTACGGCAATTAATACAGCAAGAAAAATAACGCCTGTGTTGCCTGAAAGTGAACGTGCCACTTCAACCGCAGCAATATTATTTTCGTTCATGCCGGCTAATGCGGGTAAGCTTAAAACATGCATAAAAGCATAATTCACCAGCACATACAAAACGATTACAATGCCTACACCACTTATGATAGACAAGGGCACATTTCTTTTTGGGTTTTTAATTTCGCCGCTCATAAACCCGATGCAATACCATCCATTGTAAGCCCAGAATGCACTAACCATTGCCGCAATAACGGCGCTGAAAATATTTGTACCGGCTGAAGTAACGTGTGCAACAACTTCAGCATGCTGTGCACCTGAATATGATATGCCGGCAATAATTAATGTAAGAATGCCAATGATTTTTGCAGCCGTTATAATGTTGCTGAGATTGCCGCCTTTTTTTGCGCCCAACACATTTATCCAGGTAAGT
>JALYYM010000713.1 GCA_030946565.1 Bacteroidota bacterium
TTTGCTTTCGCTATTTTTCTTTTTTGTCTTTAAAGATTTTGAAAGACTTTCTATAAGTTCTATTTTAATTTCTGAACTTAACCCTTCCAGAAGCCCTGAATAAACTTCAACAATATGTTTATCAGCATAACTCATAAAAAAATTTGAATCTAAGTTACAAAAATTTAGCCTGTAGAATATCCGGAAAATATTTCTGCCATCATCTGTTCTTAAACCAGCGTGCGTATTGCTTCAGCATAATATTGAAATAGTAAATACGGATCCTTTTCCTTCTTTCGTATCCATTTTCAATTCTCCGCCCATTGCTTTTATAATATCATAGCTCAATGATAGTCCCAATCCTGTTCCTTTCCCCGAAGGCTTTGTTGTAAAAAAAGGCTGGAATATTTTGTCCAGCACTTTTGCAGGAATACCATCGCCATTATCTTTTATTTTTATTTCTACCCTACCGGGCAGTTTTTTTGTAATTACGGAAACTGTTGGTTGATACCCTTTACTTACTTTGGCGGCATTTTCATGCTGTATCCGCATTCTCTTTTTCTTTTCACCCACCGCATAAAAGGCATTTGTAAGCAGATTCAATATTACACGGCCAACATCTTGCGGAACGATATTTATTTTTTCTTCTTCTAAAGAAAGTGTTTTGTCATAATCGGTTTTCAGGGTTACATTAAAATCTTCCTGTCCGCCGGAGAGGGTATTATTCTTTGCCTTTAAACCATGATAGATCAGCCGGAGGTATTCATCAGTTAAAGTATTAATGTTGGTAGGATCTTTTTGCCCGCTGCCGCCTCTGCTATGTTGCAACATTCCTTTTATAATGGCATCGGCCCTTTTGCCGTGATAGTTTATTTTTTCTAAATTTTTAATAACGTCATCGGCAATTTCTTTGGCATCAATTGTATTGCCCTTGTTTAACTCAGCCTTCATTTCATCTAATAACTCTTTACTTACTTCCGAAAAATTATTGACAAAATTTAAAGGGTTTTTTATTTCATGTGCAATGCCGGCTGTAAGCTCACCCAGAGACGCCATCTTTTCTGACATTATTAATTGTTTCTGTGCTTTCTTCAGGTTGGATAAAAGCTCATTCAGTTCCCTGTTTTTTTCTTCAATAAGCTTTTTTTGTTTATCTACTTCAATAAGGGTCCGGTTTATTTCATCTTTGGCATTCTCAATTATCTGCTTTTGGGTTTTTATTTCTTCTATGCTTGCATTGAGAATATTAGTTATGGCTACCTTATCCGCCTGGGTACGTTTGTACTTAAATTCAAAAATCAATTTGTCTTTATGGAGAGCTTTCAATGTTGTTAAAAGCAATTCCTTTTGCTCTTCGTTAATGCTTAATGCTGATATGATTTCAATTAATTCTTCCAAAAGCAATTATGATTTATGAGCAAGTTATTTTTTTTCTTCTAATAAAACCATGGAACAGGTTTCGTTATGAAAATCACATACGCTGTCTTTGGCGGTCCCAATTTCTCCATACGTAAAAAAACCAATTAATGGTTTGTTCCAGATAGCTCTTAATTTTCCCGCTTCATCCTCCATTATGGGGCCCAGCGCCAAATGCCTGGCCTTGCACGAAAAAATAATTATTGCATCAGGGTTTGCAATCGTATCCTTTAAAACACTTACCCGTTCTGCAGTTTTGTCAATTAAATCAAAACCAGGCGGTACCGAAAATTGAACTTTGCTTCCCTGGGGTATGCCACCGGCAAATATAAGGGCACGGCTTTCGATATCAACCATCAAGGGCGCCCGTAAAACTACATTGCCGTTATCTTTTTTTAGTTGCAGAGGATATTGAGCAAAATTCATGGCAATTATTTCGGAGCGGTTATCTACACTTTCAGTAAACTGGAAAAACTTTACGAACACATCCACTGCAGGTTCGTCATCGATGGTATAAACTATATTGCCTTCTGATTTGGTAATGGTTTTTTCAACGCCAATGTTATCCCAGCCGCTTGTAGCAAGGCCTGCAATATTTACTTTATCATTATCAATTATCAATGCAATCAACCCGGTTGAAGATTCGTATTGATTGCTGAAAACATACGATGCCTTCATGGTTAAATCATCACCGGCAAGGCCGCCATATAAAGGAATATTTTTATCAAAATCTTTTACTCCTTTTATTATTTGTTCGGCATCTAT
>JALYYM010000761.1 GCA_030946565.1 Bacteroidota bacterium
TATTTACATTGGCACCATCAATGTTTGCCAGGAATATATTGCATTTGCGAATGCCGCTCCAATCATTTCCATAATAATTTCCGTTCCATCCTCCCTGGTCGAGAGGGTTATTGGTTGGCGTTAATGCCCCATTATACCAGGCGGTGGCGTTAAGCCCTTCTGTCGGATCATCATTGTCATGTGCTTCATCTGAAAAGCCAGCCAGCATTGTATGAAAAAAATAATGCCCGCCATATTCCTGTATGTTGCCATAAGTAGAATTCAGGTAGGCAGCAGTTTGATTATTGTCTTTAAAAACGTCCGCTACAGATATTCTTCCATTGGGCGTAATATCTAACGGATCTTTTTTACAACCAGTGTTTAACAGCAGGGTAATAAAAAGTATAGAAAATAGTTGTTTCATTTTAATAAGTTATTACAGATGAGAGATTAAAAAACAATGTTTACACCAAAATTATATACACGGTAAATGGGATAAGACAAAGGGCCAGAGCTAAAAGCGGAGTTTAATGCTTCGGGATCATAACCTTTGTTTTTCATTTTATCCCAGGTGATAAGATTAAAACCGTTCGCATACACACGTACTCTTTTAGCGCCAATTTTTTCTATAAGCTGAACCGGAAGACTGTATCCGATTTCCATATTTTTTAATCTGAAATAAGAAGTATTTTCCAGCCAGTAATTACTGGGATAAGCCTGGCTTGCAGAATTAGAAGCGCTGAGGGCCGGGTAATCGATCGGTAACCCTTTAGCTGCACGCTCAGGTGTCCACGCGTTTAGGTGCCTGTCGCTAAAAAATCCGCTTCCATAGTTTTCCCAAACACCCCATCCCCGGTAATCCTGGCTTACATTGCTAACTCCCTGGAATAAAACAGAAAGGTCGAAATTCATATAATTAACACCGACCGTGGCGCCAAATGTATATTGCGGCACATTTGAATAACCTATTGGAGCGAAGTCCCGTGTATCTACAATCCCATCCCCATTTAAGTCTTCAAATTTTAAATCGCCGGGCCGCGGCGCTCTTCCGGCAAAAGTGAGCTTAGAGTTATCAATCTCATCCTGGCTTGACCAGAAGCCATTGGATACTAAGCCAAAGTTTTGGCCAATGGGATTTCCTGTGCTCCAATATTGATAAGCATAATCTGAAGTTCTCTTCGGCTCATCTATAAATTCAATTTTATTTTTTGCATAGTTCAAATTAAACTTACCTAAAAGAGATAAGTTTCTACCTACCGATTTATTATAATCAAGTTCTATCTCATATCCCTTGTTTACCAACCGCCCGATATTTTGCGGTGGCAAAGCGCTTCCAGGCAAGCCGTTCAGTTGTGGCACGGTTCCCCGGTTTACGAGCATATTGTCATTATTCGATTTGAAGATATCTATCGTTAAGGAAAGCTGGTGGAATAAACCAATCTCTAATCCCAGATTAGTTTTTTTAGAAGTTTCCCAGGAGAGCAGAGGATTGCCTACATAATTTTCATTTACAATCTGCCCGTTAATACCAAGGGTGCCGCCACCCCCAACCCAGCCGCCGCCCTGGATAACGGTATTATCTAAATATAAAAAACGGTTATTTCCAATTCTATCATTTCCCACTTCTCCATACGAGCCGCGGATTTTTAAGAACTGATCGCTGAAATGTTTTTCATGAAATTCTCTTCAGAAATCAACCAGCCTGCTGATACTGATGGAAAGAATCCATATCTGCGGCCTTTTGCGAATTGTTCGGAACCATTGTAGCCAGCATTGAACTCAGCAAAATATTTATTATCGTAACCGTAAGTAATACGGGTTGAAAGGCCTCTGAGATTAAAAGGTAACGGAAAATCAGTAGGGCTGGGATTATCAGGTTGCTGTGGTTTTATTGTTTTGTCTTGTTGTCCTAAAATTAAACCTGTAATTGCATGCTTGCCGAATGTTCTGTTATAATTTATAAATAACTGGATGTTAGAATAGGTCTGAAAAGTGGTATTAACAGAAGGGCTCAAGGTTGAATTTTGATCACCATTTGCGGGCACATAAGCAGTGCTGTCCTGTCCGTTGCTTCCTGGAATTATTGCCTGATTCCATTTTGAATAAGATTGGCTCTCCGTGAGATAATGGATTGCTTTCGTATCAAACGAGATCATAAATTTAGCCGAAAGCCC
>JALYYM010000021.1 GCA_030946565.1 Bacteroidota bacterium
TGGGCCGACCTTGCTGTATTTGATATTTATATTTTGAAAAGAAAAAATGCTGATGCATCATACACTGAAAATATTCTGCTGCAGGCAGAAGAAAGATTTCAAACATATTCACAAGATGCGTTAGATGCACTTGCAGGCGTAGTAATGTTTGGCATACCCGGCGAGAAAAAAATATCTACCGCAGATATGTTACAAAAACTTGAACCCTATAACGATATTGATGCGGCTGCTTTACGCGAAAACCTTTGTTTTTTTCAACAGGAAATAAGCGCCGTTGCGGAAGAATGCGGCGTAAAGCTTGCCATACATCCTGATGATCCGCCCTTCCCTATCTTAGGCCTGCCAAGGGTTGTAAGCACACAAAGTGATTACAAATATTTTTTAAACAAAGTAAATAATGCCGCTAATGGTGTTTGCTTTTGTACAGGTTCGTTAGGCGCATCTGCAAACAACGATCTAACGGGAATGGTTGAGTCTTTTGGAGAAAAAATTCATTTTATTCATTTGAGAAATGTAGCAAAAGATAACGAAGGAAATTTTTATGAAGCCGATCATTTGGATGGCGATAACGATATGTATTCAATTGTAAAGGAGTTATTGCTCCTGCAACAAAAATTACAAAAATCAATTCCATTCCGCCCCGATCACGGGCACCAGATGCTGGATGATTTGAATAAAGTTACCAATCCCGGTTACTCAGCTATTGGAAGGTTAAGAGGGCTTGCAGAAATACGAGGCCTTGAAATGGGTATCCTTGGAAATTTGTCGTGATGTCTTCAATTTGTTTTGATAAGTGAGAGGTCATCAATGTACAATTCTGTACCAACCTTTGTGCCTCCAACTATTTTTATTACCGCTGAGTCCGCGGCTGATGATGTTTGTGAAATAGGTATTTCCACTTTCTTATAATTAACCGTTGAAGAAGTTTCAGCATAATTTCCGCTGTCAACAACAGTACCTGCTGATAATAAATCAATATGAATGGTGGCCATATCCCCGCCGGCTATTGTTGATTTTATATATCCCGTCAACAGCGAAGGGTGAGCAGAGATTGCAAATTTATTATTGGCGGTGCTTGCATAAACATTGTTGTAAATAAATGCTGCTGCAAACTGTCCACTGTGAGCATCCGTCACTTTCTTTACAATATAAGTCTCATAAGGTGGTACGCAGACGGGGCAACTATTCGTCTGCCACGAGAGTAATTGGGCCATGTTATCCCAAAACTCAAAGTCTCCGTTGGGGATGGCTATATTTTGTTGGGTTGAAGAATCTTTTTTGCAACTGCTGAAAGTTAATAGAAGAAAAAATGAGAAGTATAATTTAAAAGATTTCATTTTCGTTTTTTGAATTATGACAACCGTTCTAATTCAACCGTTGCTTTTCAATGCTAATTGAAAATAAAACGAACTTCTAATAATATTTATCTGTAGGCCAGATGGTTTTATACGAATAATTCAGAAATCGTCTCCATAGGTATAAACATTTTTTTACTATCTGCTAAAAGTATAAATCCATATTTACTATAAAATTTAATGGCTTCATCATCAATAGGATCTACTATTACTACCATAGATCCAATGCTATTTAATGAGACTTCATAACTTCTTTTTAAAGCTTCAATTAATATCAGCTCGCCTAATTTTTGCCCCTTGTAATTATTATCAATAGCTAACCTGCCGAGCAATGTTGCTGGTAAATTTTGATAAGAGGGCGGAAGTTTTTTAATTATGTTTTCAGGTAATATTTCTCTATTTATAGAAGCGCTTGATAAAGTATAATAACCTTTAACCTTATTATCCTCCGCGGCAAGAACAAAGCATGCTGAAAGTTTTCTTTTTACATCTTGCTTGGCTTGTGTATGAAAATAATCATCAAGAATTTTTTTTCCGCATGAAAATTCCCTTTTTCTATGTAAAGAATTTAATGGCTCAGTTAGATAATTCATTTACCGGCAATTGCTTTATTGAAACGTGAAGCAGCCGTTCTGAGATTTATATTTGGTTTGGGAGGATTCATGATTGTGTTAAAAAATATATCCTGATCTTTTTTTGAAGCCAAAATTGAGTTATGTTTTTCAACAATATTACTAGCCTGTTGCTGCACAGAAAATATAACAAATTCAGTGAGCGTCCTAAAGCCGCCTAAATTTGCTGCATACTCAAAATATGCTTTTTGATCTTTAGGCAATCTTGTATCAAACCGGGTTTTTTCTGAAGCTTTCATAACTAATTTTTATTAGATTGTAAATGTACGTAAATTATCCGTACATTATAAAGAGAGCTAATTTTCTAAAATATTGTAGTTAGACATAGCAGATTATTATTACGCCTACAAAGCATGGCAAACCGAATATTTGGGATGTTTATCTGGTTACACTTAAATGCATTGGCTGTCAACCCAACCGTGTAAGTATAAATTTGCCTATTGCCATTGTAAAAGCAGTCGTTACTACCAATACAAATCCAATGATTAAGGGAGTCATTCCTCCTTATTCACATTTCCGCTTCCACATAAGAACTCACCGGCTCGCAAGTACAAATTAAATTTCTATCTCCATAAGTATTATTAACCCGGCTCACACTTGCCCAAAATTTATTTTGTTTTAAATATTCGAGCGGAAAGGCAGCAGCACTGCGTGAATAGCTATGCGTCCAATCATCAGCAGCTATAACTGCTAATGTATGTGGTGAATTTTTCAACACATTATCTTTCTTATCTGCCTCTTCATTTTCTAAATTTTTAATTTCTTCAAAAATAGAATTCATTGCATCACAAAATTTATCCAGCTCTGCTTTATTTTCACTTTCTGTAGGCTCCATCATAATTGTTCCGGGAACCGGGAAACTCAATGTAGGCGCATGAAAGCCATAATCCATCAATCTTTTGGCCACATCTTCTGCTTCTATTCCCGCGCTGGCTTTGAAAGGGCGAAGGTCAACAATAAATTCATGTGCGCAGGTA
>JALYYM010000037.1 GCA_030946565.1 Bacteroidota bacterium
AGTCGCAAACCGGTTTATGGAATTAGCCAACGAAGGAAAATTTGATGCGATTCAGGATGAATTGTATGCGCAGGATTGCGAGAGTATAGAGCCCACACATGCAGCGGCTGCAGGGCTTTCGAATGTAAAGGGAATGGCTGCCATTAAAGAAAAATCGAAGAAATTTAATGAATCAATCGAAGAAATGCATGGCGGATTTACTGGCGAACCGATTGTGGCCGGCAACTATTTTGCTGTACCGATGGGCATGGATGCCACAATGAAAGGTATGGGAAGAACGAAGATGGATGAGATTGCCGTTTATGAGGTAAAAGATGGAAAAATTACCAAAGAACAATTTTTCTTTTAAAAAAGAAAACCGGCACCCATGTTTTAAGGCTGCCGGTTTTGTATGATTGTTCCCCGTTAAACTAATAATGGTGACATATTAAATCATTATCAACTCTAATAAGACTACAAGTTTTGAATTATCGCGTCTGCAAATTCACTCGTCTTAACAAGCGTTGCATCCTTCATCAGGTTATAAAAATCAATGGTAACTTTTTTGCTTTTTATCGTTTTACCTACGCCGTTAGTGATCAACTCGCCGGCTTCTTTCCAGTTCATATAATCCAGCATCATAACCCCGCTCAATATTACCGAAGAAGGATTCATTGTATTGGTGTTGGCAAACCTAGGAGCGGTGCCGTGTGTTGCTTCAAATACCGCGTGGCCAGTGAGAAAGTTAATATTAGCGCCCGGTGCAATACCAATTCCGCCAACCTGTGCAGCCAGGGCATCGCTAATATAATCACCATTTAAATTTAAAGTGGCGATCACTGAATAATTTTGCGGAGCGAGCAAAGCCTGTTGCAAAAAATTATCGGCAATGGCATCTTTGATAAGGATTTTGCCACCAATGCCGGCAATGCGCATTTCTTCATTGGCAACTGCCTCGCCGCTTTCCTTTTTAGTTGCTTCCCATTGATTCCAGGTGTAAACGTCGTTGGCAAATTCCCGCTCGGCCAATTGATATCCCCAATTTTTAAAAGCACCTTCGGTAAACTTCATAATATTGCCTTTATGCACAAATGTTACTGAAGGCAATTTATTTATTATAGCATATTCAATTGCGGCCCGGATCAATCTTTCTGAACCTTCCTTACTTACCGGTTTTATTCCAAACGAAGAGGTCTCAGGAAATCGAATTTTCTTAATATTCAATTCTTCCTGCAGGAACTTCAATAATTTTTTTGCTTCCGGAGTACCGGTCATAAATTCTATTCCCGCATAAATGTCTTCCGTATTTTCTCTGAAGATGACCATATTTACTTTCTCCGGCTGCCACATGGGAGAAGGCACTCCTTCAAAATATCTCACAGGCCGAAGGTTTACATACAGATCTAATTCCTGGCGCAACGCCACATTCAGGCTGCGTATGCCCCCACCAACGGGGGTCGTCAGTGGTCCTTTTATAGAAATAAGATATTCTCTAAAAGCGTCCATTGTCACCTGTGGCATCCACTCACCGGTATGGTTAAACGCTTTTTCACCGGCAAGCACCTCCATCCACTGAATATTTCTTTTTCCCCCGTATGCCTTTTTTATAGCAGCATCGAAAACCCGCACGCTTGCTTTCCATATATCGGGTCCAATTCCATCTCCTTCAATAAAAGGTATCACCGGGTTATCAGGAACATGAAGCGCTCCGTTGTTTCCCATTTTTATTTTTTCTGCCATAGGATTTAGTTGATTGATGGTTTATTCGTTGATTGGTCTATTCGTTCGGCGTTCAGGCAAATTCCCTTCATGCACTCAAATTGTATGAGCAATTCAGCCAGCCGCTATCGATCTCAACGCCTTCGTATTTATTATAAAAATTGATTGCGGTTGTGTTCCAACCCAACACCTGCCAAACGATGCCACTGAATCTTTTTTCCTTTGCTTCTTCGATTAATTTGTCAAATAATAATTTCCCAATTCCCAATCCCCGTAACTCTTCATTTACCAGGAAATCTTCAAGATACATACGCTGTCCTTTCCAGGTTG
>JALYYM010000095.1 GCA_030946565.1 Bacteroidota bacterium
TGTAACTACTCAAACAATAAATGGTATTGGAAACGCGGATATTGTGGTGAAAAAGGTTGGTGTAGGTCCTGGTGACTTCTCGAAGGAAGTTGTATTAATTGAATTGCACAACCAGATAAATAAATAAATATAATAACATTTGTAGAATAGGTTTTCCCGAAAAATTGCTACCAACATGTGCATTTATGTTATTAGATGTAACACCAAACTAAAAACATTTATTCATAATCAACCATGTAATATTATATCGTTTGCATTGTAGGTAGGACAATCTGAGTTTTTGCCCGTCTTTTTCAACGAACATAAAAGTTTACTTTTTACATTGCAATGTTGAGCAACATTCCGGGAAGTTTTGCTTTTTTAGAGGAGGGCTAAGTAACAAAGACAAAAAAATATTTTGCAGGGATATTGCAACATTCAATTCTTTATTTTATTTTGTAACCTCTATCGCCCCCGCTACTTCATCTCATATTCTAAAACATACACATCATGAAAGAGAAAATTTACGTTCTTTTGACACTATGTGGGCTATTTGTATTTTCTGCAAATGCCCAGGTACCCCAGGGTAAATCTGTGAAACCCTTATTAGGACAAAAGGGAATTAAGAAAAGTTTTTCCGAGCTAAACGCCTTTTCGCAAAGGAGTAGCCTTACAAAAACAACACTTGATTCCTCGTCTGTAAAGCCCTACAGGTCTATATTTAAAAAATACCAAAATGTGAACAGGCCGGTAAGGGGAAACAGCACCGGTATTATTATTCCGCACGCTGGAAATGTTGGGAATAAATCCGCTGCAAGTCAATCACAAGTTCCGGTTGCCGGCAATCGGAATAACATGGGCGGGAGTGAAACACAAAACATAGGTTCTAATTTTTTAAGTATTGACTTTTATGAAAACCCAATAGGATGGCCGCCTGACCCAAGCGGGGCTGTAGGTGAAAGCCAGATAATCGTTGCTACTAATAATGGTATTAAGATATATGATAAGCCAGGCATTAACCAACCTCCGCTGGTAACACCAACAGGATACTCCGGTGTACGTGCAGATGATGCATTGTTTATATCCCTGGAAAATTTTTTCTCGCCGGTATTGCCAATAACAAGCGGCATCAGCGATCCGCACATCCGTTACGACAGGCTGAGCAAACGTTGGTACGTGGTGGCTATAGAAATAAATCCTACCCTTGAGAATAATTTGATCCTGCTGGCCGTGAGTGATGGAGAGAAGATTACCAACTCATCCTTTTTCACGTTCTATTCTTTTAACTCGTCATTATTTCCTTATGACCCTGCAGCGCCTTATTATCCTTTTCTTGATTTTCCAACAATAGGCGTTGATAAAAACTCCGTGGTGATAGGAGGCAATCAGTTTGGCTATGATTCACTTACCAACGTAGGTTATGTGATCGATAAAAAACGACTGCTTAATGGCCAGCTCGTTGTATATCCATTTGAATTAGGCGTTGCCAGTTTTATAGATGGCAGTATTGCAGGAATGTACACGCCACAAGCAGTTCACAACGACGATCCTTCCGGCAAGAAGAGTTTTTTTGCCGGAATCAGCTATTTCCAGGATGCTCTTTTAGTGGCAACTATTAATTATGATAATGACCGGCCCTATCTTACGCCGGAAGTTACCATTCCCGTAGAGCCTTTTAATAATCCCCGGAATAACAGCCATCCCGGAAGTTTGACACCTCTTGATCAAAATGATACCCGGCTGCTGCAGGCTGCTATACATACTAACAAAATTACCGGCGCCCGGAGCTTATGGACTGCACATGCAATTGGCGTAGACCAGACCGGGCACTTTATAAATGGAACTGACAGCGATTTTGTAAATGTAGCAAGAACAGGCTCGAGGTGGTACGAGATAGGGGAAATTTACACAAACCCGGCCTTAAGCCAGGCAGGAACATTAACCGATGAACATCAACAAAGCGGGAGAAGGGCGGTACAATATTTTAATCCCAGTATTGCCGAAAGCGGGCAGGGGCATGCCGTGTTAAGCGGTACCACAGATGCGTATAATGAATACCTGAATGTTTTTGCGGCTGGCCGGTATAATTCCGAACCTTTAGGAACATTAAACGACCCCGTGAAAGCCACCAACACTACGGCTATATATGCACCTTACATTGACTTTGGCGGCGGCTTTTTCTATTATATAAGCCGTTGGGGGGATTTTAGCCAGACCGTTGTAGATCCGTCGGATGACCAGACGATATGGACCTTCCAGGAATATGCCAGCACCGATGACAGCTATGGCGTGCGTGTGGTAGAATTAAAGGCGCCGCCGCCCGCAAAGCCGAAGGCCTTAGGTTCTTTCTCAAACAATATGGACGCCACTGTAACCATCAGCGGAGTTTCAGATAAAAATTCCGGATTCTTTGATCCTGGTGATGACAAAGGCGGCCCCGGATTTAACAGGCTCTCTGTAAGGTCAACAGGAAATGTAGGTGTAGCCAAGATTAAGTTCATCAATCCAACCAGCATAAGCATTAAGCTCGAAACGAAAAACAAACCTGCAGGTGATTATTTTCTTGTTATCACCAATCCTGACGGGCAGGTGGTTGTAACAACCTATAGCATTGAAGGCAGCGCACAAAGTTCTGCAGCCAATCCACTAAGCCAGGCAGATATTGTTGCCAGGACGTATATTGTCAAAAGCGGGATCTCTCCAAATCCAAACAATGGCAACTTTAAACTCGAAGTAAATGCGGCAAAAGATTTTAACGGGAAAATCCTTTTACTGAATTCTAACGGCGACGTTCTTTCTAAGAATTCATACAATTTTTCCAGGGGATCAACCGCTGTGCCTTTATCGTTGTCTTCCGCGAGCAAAGGCAATTACCTGGCTGCCGTGTATAATGAAAATAATGTGTTGATAGCCGTACATAAAATTGTAAAACAATAACACTATTTCCGGCAAGTAAATTATTTTAAAATTTTAAAAAGATAAGCATCGTACAATCCCATTTGGCATTCGTTCAAATGGGATTGGCATGGTGCGATTTACCAAACATAAACATTACTAACGCAAAAGGCTACCCGAAAGTGTAAATATAACTTTCTACACAACTGAATACCGGTAGAGAACCGGTTTTTGCCCTGCTACATTTTTGCGTAGTAACCTGGTTCTTTTAATTTATCGGTTGACGTGCCATAAACATGTAGTCTTTCTTTATCAACTTCAATTTCTTTTTCAAAACCTAATCCCATTTTTTGCAGCAGCTTGATGGAGGTGATATTTTCTGGAACTGTTGTCGCAAGAATGTGTGAGAGATTGATATCACTAATAATTTCATATAGCACAACCATAGTGGCCTCATAAGCGTATCCCTGGTTGAAATAGCGGGGCAGAAAAGCAAACCCAATATCATGATGTTCCAAATAGTCTCTCTTGATAAATGTTACTATCCCAATATTTTCATCGTGGCCTTTAAGCTGTACTGCCCAATAAAATATATTTTCATTATCCAGGATTTTCTGAATGTAGGCCTTTGCTTCGGCCAGGGATGTTATATTTCTATTGCCAATAAACTTAATCCAGCCTGCAGTATTTAGTAATTCAAGAATGAATTCATCATCATTGATGTTTAATGGTTTTATCAAAAGCCTTTGGGTTGCTAATTGAGCCGGGAAGTTCATTGTATTTGATAATTCATTTTTAAAATATCAATGTAAAGTATTGTGCCTGCTTTCAACTTACCTTATTTTATTTTCTTACACTTTATTTGTCCGCCACCCTGGTGAAGAATAAAGCCATCAACTTCTTTCTTATCATTTCTTGTAAATGCCAACTGTACATCCTCTTCTTTTTCAAAGAAAAAATCTTCTTTTTCTGCATGAAGAACTTTTGGTGATTGCCCTGTTGGAGTGGCCACCAATTCACCGTCTTTGGCAAC
Organism: Bacteroidota bacterium; assembly: GCA_030946565.1. The sequence goes on from JALYYM010000095.1 coordinate 3,908, forward strand.
CATTAATACTGTAAAGCCGGGATGTACCTCATATTCGCCTTCGTATTGTTTCAATGTTTCTTCCGGCAGCATGATCATCGTCCTTCCTTTTGGCAATTCATATTCTTTGCCATACAGGACAGCGTAAATGCTTTTGGTAATGTCACTCAGTGTTTGGTTAGATGC
>JALYYM010000119.1 GCA_030946565.1 Bacteroidota bacterium
TGCGCAATATTTCCAGGCAAAAAATGCGATCACTAATATTCAAATGCTTCTTCCTCCATCTCCCGCCATCGTTGGGATTTATGCTAAAGTTGACAACTCTCGGGGAGTTTGGAAAGCCCCTGCAAATGTGAATATCGAAAATGCTATTAAACCCCAATATTTAATTACAAACCAGGAACAGGAAAATCTGAATGTTGATGCGCAGGCTGGTAAATCAATAAACGTAATCCGGAAATTCGAGGGACGCGGACCAGCCATTGTTTGGGGTGCACGAACTCTTGCCGGCAACGATAATGAATGGCGGTATATTTCTGTGCGCCGGTATTTTAATATGGTAGAAGAATCAACTAAAAATGCAACGGAACAATTTGTATTTGAACCTAACGATATCAATACCTGGGTTCGCGTAAAATCAATGATCTCCAATTACCTCACAGAACAATGGAAGTCAGGAGCCTTAATGGGCGCCTCTACCAAGGAAGCTTATTTTGTTCATGTTGGTTTGGGAGAAACGATGACAGAACAGGATCTTTTTGAAGGCCGGATGATAGTAGTAATAGGATTAGCAGTTGTTCGTCCTGCCGAGTTTATTATACTCAGGTTTATGCACAAAATGTTGCAGGAATCTTAATCATTAAAAAATAATACTACATCCAAAATAATATCAAAATGAACATTCAAAAAAGAAATAACGATTGTCCCCCGCCTCCCGATACCGGCAATGGTTGCCAGGACAAAGACAATCTTACGCAAAAAAGCATCAATGCTGAACGCACAATACTCTGCAATCTTTTGTATGATACAGAAGGGAATGTTGAACAGCAGCAAACAAAATTTGATGGCGAAAAAGATGTGTTCAAAGAAAAGAAATGTATGTTTTTGCATACGGAAGAAAACTATCGTCGTTATAGAAATTTAGACATATGCGCTGGTACGGAATTGTTGCAAACCAATGATTCTATTAAAGTAAATGTTGCCAATTTAAATAAGTTGAATAAGGATCTGAATACGGCATTGACCACGCTCACCAAGCAGATAAAAGATGTCAAAAATAAATTCGCGGATTTAAAATCGGCAGCCTGCAAACTGGATGATAGTATTACCGATAAATGCAATGCTGCGCAATGGAAGGCCCTTACCGGCAAGACCGCGGAGAACTGCAATGATAATCCCAAGCCTCCCGTTGATGCATGCAAAAATGCCGAAGTAGAAATTGATAGTTTGATCTGCCTGCCTAAAGGTTTAGGAAAAGACATTGATTATATTTTTCAGTCTTCAGCCGATGTTACCGGCATCCAGATATTTTCAAACATTGACACATTGGAACCTCTTCAAAAATCCCTTTCCGATAAGTCAACTGCTTTTGAAAAGCTCATTAGCGACACCATGAAAACACGAAAGAGCGAGCTGGATAAATTGCAGGATGACCTGGTGGCCTCTGTAAAATCCATTACGCAATCCGCCATGAATCGCAACAGTATGCGTAGTGATTTTGAAGGATACTATGATACCGTTGACTTTTTGTGTTGTCCTCCATGCGATTGTCTTCCCAAAGTATCAGACAATCAAAGTTCCGAAAACAATAGTGGTAATGATGATTGCAATCCAAGGTTACATGATTGTGAAACTGCAATTTGTGAAATCTGTACTGATGTGCAAACTACTTTTTGTTGTGACACACCCGATAACCCGGATAAAAAATGCGATTAAACTTATTCTAAAAAAATTAAATGAAAGATTATGCTCACCAATCATAATTATCAACCGATTCCTTCAGACTGGGATAAAGATGTCCTGGATTGTTGCCAACAGACTCCTGACGATCCCACCTGTATTGAGTGCTGCTACGATACCTGGCAGAACGAGCTGAAAGTGGTTACACAGAAATACAACAGTGCCAAAGAAAATGCCGACCAGCTACAAAAAAAACTTGCCTTTATTACTGACCGCAGAAACAAGTACCGGAAATGGTTAGACGAACTTAATAACGCCCAGGACCTGGCATTGGATATTTGCAATCAGCTTGAGCTTATTGCTGTTCAATCCGACAAAATATGGTACAACTCCTGCAAAGCGGTGGATGCTGTTGAAATACTCTTTTGCATGGTAACTGATTTTTTCATGCAACTGGATTATATCAAGACGGAGTACGATGATCTTCAAAATTGTATCACCAACAATTCAGATCCTTCTTTAGTGAAAGGCCAGGGCATATTAAAAAGCCTCGACGATTACAAGGCGAAGCTGGATATAGTAATTAAATTAAGAGATGATATTATTAAAAATATTGTTGCCGCAGTAAAGATTGCTAATCTTATTAGAAATAATATTTCCACTAAAGATTGTGACTACGAGTCGTATGATCCTTGCGCCGACAATCCAACTCCTTGTGCCGGCGATATAACTTATTATGGCTTTAAAACAGTGATCTGTGAATGGTACAAGGCTTTTGCCTGCGATGTTCCCTGTACGGATACAACCACTACCACTACGGCTACAGCAAGTTACACTGAAGCAAAACCTCAATCTGCCGGAAACGCCATACAGGATGATTGCGGGGACAGTGAAAATTGTGACCTGTTGCCAACATTTGATTTTCCTATTTGCAATAATTCTTATAAAACATGTGTGCAGACCTGGTTAACGGCGGATGAAACTGCGTACAAAGATTTAATCGACCAGCTGCAAAAAGCCAACAAACAAAAAGAAGCGCTTACTGCCTGTAAAAATAGTTTGGACAAAGCCATAGCAGCCGTTGATCCTAAATTGAGATGTAAATAATTCAATTAACCATTTAAATAAACAACATGCCAGATTTTAAATATCCTCTTCCAAAATTCCATTTTGAGCTTGAATGGGGAGGAACACGATTAGGGTTTACTGAAGTAACGGGCCTGGATTTTGAAACAGAAGTAATTGAATACCGG
>JALYYM010000164.1 GCA_030946565.1 Bacteroidota bacterium
CATCACAAAGAAGATCGGCTATCCTGATAAGTGGAGAGACTACAGCAAGGTTACTATTGCAAAAGGTAAATATTTTGAAAACGTGGTATCGGCTGCCGCTAATAATTACCAGTTTCAACTGGCAAAACTGAACAAGCCTGTTGACAGAAGTGAATGGTTTACCACGCCTTCAACGGTAACGGCTTATAACAATCCTCCGGCAAATGAAATTGTGTTTCCTGCAGGTATTTTGCAGCCTCCTTACTTTGATAACAATGCCGATGATGCGCTTAACTACGGTGGCATCGGCATGGTGATAGGCCATGAGATAACGCATACTTTCGATGACCAGGGAGCCCAGTTTGATAAAGACGGTAATGTAAAGAATTGGTGGACGAAAGCTGATTATGAAAAATTCAAAGCAAAAACGCAAAAGGTAATTGATCTCTATAACACATTTACGGTGCTGGATACGATGCATATAAAGGGCGCCATGACGGTTGGAGAAAACACCGCAGATATTGGCGGTGTTGCTATGGCTTATGACGCTTTCAAATTAACCAAAGAAGGCCATGACACCACAAAGATTGACGGCTACACACCTGACCAGCGCTTCTTTATTTCTGTGGCGCGTATATGGCGCGTAAAAATGAAAGATGAATTCCTGCGCCTGTGGATCAACAATAATCCGCATTCCCCGCCGATGTGGCGTGTAAACAGCCCGCTGATGAACAACCCGCATTTTTATGAAGCATTCAATGTGCAGCCAGACGATTCAAATTATTTGCCTGAAGAAAAAAGAGTTCAGATATGGTAAGGAATATCCTCGGTGCATTAAATTCTGTCACAGAGTATTTCCTGCAAAGAGATGAGCTTACGCAGCAATTTCCGATATTAGGTATGAAAGAATATTTACACTATCCGGCAAATTATTTTACGGCAACGATTTATGAATACAGCCCGGATAAATAGGTTCGGACGTGGAAACCATTGCTTGCAAATGATAGTTACAAGAACAATATAATTGAACCAATTAAGAAAATAAGTGATGCTTTAAATCATTCTTATTAATTGTACTTTTGTTAGTATGAAAACATATCATTTACCTGTTGTGGTGGAGTTAGACGAAGACAACGTCTTTATTGTTTCCTGTCCTGCTTTTAAAGGTTGTCATACGTATGGAAAAACAATTGACGAGGCATTGGCTAATCTTAAGGAAGTTGTTGAAATGTGTATTGAAGAACAACCTTCTGAATCCTCAAATAAATTTGTAGGCGTAAGAGAAATGGAATTTCAAATACCTGCGTCTGCATGAGTGAAAAGTTACCCGTTATAACCGGGAAAGAATTTATTAAATTGCTTGAAAAATTAGGTTTCTCTATCATTCGCATTAACGGATCGCATCACAGATTGAAACATCCTGATGGCCGTATAACAACCGTACCCGTACATAAAAACGATTCCCTTCCCAAAGGTTTACTTCGCAAAATTCTCAGAGAAGATATTAAGCTAACTATAGAAGAACTTAAAGAATATTTGGATTAAGTTGCCATCATTAGCAGAAAGGCCTGAAACTCCGGGAAGATTTTGCTGACCAGTTACCTAAGAAAATTCCCATGTTCTTCTATCATTGCCAGGACGATGAAGAGATCCGTTTTCTCACCTGGCCCATTACCGCCAAAAACTTACACAAGCAACTCTTCGTGAAATGCACTTGAAACAACTATACTATTACATAAGTATAATTAACGGTCGTTATCTATGTAAACACTCAAACGGGTTGCAAGAAAAATTCTTTCATCGGCAACCGTTGCAGATTCCTTCGGTTAGTTCCATACAAGGCCGGGTTGAAAAACCTAATTTCGCCATACATTGTTGAAGTGTTGGGCATCATTGGCAAGAACCTCACAAAAATGGAAGGCACAAATATTTCCTCTAAGCGAAAAAAATACAGGGCTTTATATAAGCTGGAGGCAGGACTTGAAATTCCGATGTTCATATTATCACTCCTGTGGCTTTACCTCCTTATTGTGGATCTAATCAAACGACTCAGCGGAGTTCAAAATATTTTATTCTACATCATCTGGGGCATTTTTATTTTGGAATACCTTCTCAAGCTGTATCTCGCTGCAGATGCCTGGTCGTATATCAAACGCAACTGGATAAC
>JALYYM010000167.1 GCA_030946565.1 Bacteroidota bacterium
TATTGTTACTGTATTACCAGTTTTCTTTGATAAGCCCTCTGCTTTTTCATTCGCTATCTGCCATGTTCCTTTCTTGTTTTATACTTGTAATTCCAGGTTTAGTTATTATGCTCGTGACTATCTATAAATACTTTAAATTATTAAGTGGCGTAAGATCGCTTTACCAGGAAAAGCAATTTGCTGAACTTAAAGTAGATGGGATACATAAATATATGAGGCATCCGTTATATACGGGCACACTGCTATTTATTTGGGGCCTTTTTTTTATTTTTCCCTTTCTTAATAATATTATTGCCGTTGTATCAATAACTGCATATATATTGATTGGGATAAGCTACGAAGAGCAAAAGCTTATTATTGAGTTTGGAGATTCTTATAAAGACTATTGCCGGAAGGTACCCAGGCTAATTCCTCATTTTCAGAACTCACTTTAGTGGTGAATAAATAAAAAAGGGTGACCAATTGGCCACCCTTTTTTGTGTTGGAAATATCGATTTTAGCCGATTAATTTCACATTAACGGCATTCATGCCTTTTTGTCCATTCTGCAAGTCAAATTCTACTTTATCATTCTCTTTAATTTCATCAATTAAACCGCTTGCGTGTACAAATGTTTCCTTTGCGGAATCATCGTGTTTGATAAAACCGAATCCTTTTTCACTGTTGAAAAATTTAACGGTTCCTGTTGTTTTGTTGTCCATTGTTTTGTTGTTTATTAAAATAATTAACTGCGAAGATAGGCCTTTTAATTTAAGCAGGAAGCGAATCGAAAAGAGTTAGCATTTAATTATCACCCCGCATGGAAGAAAGCTCAGCTATATCGAGCAGATTTGTAGCTGTGGGAGATAAGGTGCTGCTCAACATTATTTGTTTCCACTTGTTTATCTTTTTATCCCATACGGGCTTCGGCGGGTAGTCGTTATCGGCAGAAACAATAAGCGTAGCTACCTTCGATGAAATCTTAATTGGCTGCCCACCAGGTCCCGCTATTGTAATGTACTTTTTTTGCTGGCTCTGCTTTTGCGCAAGCGTAGATTTATTTTTGGAAGATTTAATGATGCCTTCGAGTGTTACATTATTCAAGGAATCTTTAGCAGGCAATTTCGAAGGACTATTATAAATTTTATCTACCGAAGAAGCTGTTTGTTCGTCATTTTTTTTACCGGTTTTTTCAAAAAATAATGAACTCAAAAAGATAATAATAAGCGATGCGGCTGCAGTTAATCCATAAAATAAAAACCTGGATCTTTTCCGCAGTCCTGGCATCTGTATTACTTTTTTATCGCCTGCATCTAGTTCAAATGCAATATTATCCCAAATATTTTTAGGCGGATTCGCTTCATAATTAAACAGTTTATCTTTAAAATTCTGCATAGACCTCTAAAAATTAATAGTATCGTTACTCTTTTTATTAAACCTGTTTTCCAGGGATTTTTTTAAAACTCCCTTTGCTCTCGCCAGTTGCGATTTACTTGTACCTTCAGTGATGCCAAGAAGGTCAGCAATTTCTTTATGTGAATAACCTTCGATTACGTGCATATTAAAAACTGTTTTATACCCTGGCGACAATTCATTTATTAACGCTATAATATCTTTCTCAGCAAGGGAGTCCAGTATATTTAGTTCAGTATCTTTTATTGTATTTTCCTGCACTTCAGAAACGTTGTACAATTTTATCTTTTTGCGGAAATGCTCAATAGAAGTGTTTACAAAAATCCGGCGTATCCAACCTTCAAAAGAACCTTCCCCCCGGAACTTGCTAAGGTTCTTAAAAATTTTAATAAAGCCTTCTTGTAAAAGATCATTTGAATCTTCAGTATTTCCACAATATCTGAGACAAACGCCGTACATTTTTGAAGAATATTTATTATACAATATCTCCTGCATTTGCCTGTTCCCTTCAATACATGCTTGTATTAAGTCGGGTTCGGAAGGTGTATGGTTGCTTGCCTCGCTCAAATTACTAAAAATGTTTTAATCATGGATTGGATTTTAATCTTATTGTTTCCCAAGGTACTCAACCAGTTTTTCTATTGCTTTTTTTCTGTGGCTAAAAATATTTTTTTCTGTAAGGCTCATTTCTGCAAATGTTTTTATAGAACCTTCGGGAACAAAAACGGGATCATAGCCGAATTCTGCGTTGCCACGTCTCTCTGCAATAATAGTGCCTTTGCTTGTACCTTCAAAAAGAATTTGCTTCCCATCTGTTACAAGGCAGACAACGGTTTTGAAAATCGCGCTGCGATCTTTTTTGCCTTTTAATTCAAATAACAACTTGTCAATATTTTTTTCAGCCGATCGTTCCTCGCCCGCATATCTGGCACTTTTTACTCCCGGCTCTCCATTTAAAGCAATCGCTTGCAGGCCTGTATCTTCTGCAAAACAATTTTTGCCAGTCATTCTATTTATTACTATCGCTTTTTGTATTGCATTTTCCTCAAGTGTATCGTAAGGTTCAGGAATGTCAATATCTATATTTGCCTCTGACAACGTTTGTATCTCAAATTGCCCGTTCAGCAGGCTTTTTACTTCTTTTACTTTATTTAGATTATTGGTAGCGAAAATAAGGGTGATCATTTTTACTTATTGATCTTAAAAATTTTTTGAAGGCTTGACCAAAGCTGTTTTTTAGCATTTGTATCTTCCTGTAACTCATTCAAGGAAGGGCAAAAAAGGTAATCAGTTTCCTGGAAATTTTGCATCTGGTAAAAAGGTATAGTAAAAGGAAGGTCAAGATCAGCTGCGGCGACACCAAAACTCAAAATTTTGCAACAAGACAACTGGCTTACGAGATCAGCATAAGTGAGAGGTTGATATTGAGCGAGATTGACAACTGCAATATCATCCAGCGACATATTGCAAGCTTTAATAAGTCCCAAAGCGAACGTTAGTTGATTATCGTTCAGAAATTTACTTTCATTATTATTTACAATAAAAGCGATATTTTTTGAATTGCCTCCTAAAAAATCTATAGATGCCTTCGTTGTATTCGTGGAATTATTTCCTGATTTCATCTGTGAGCCAACCAGGTTATTTTTGAATAGCGCCTTTTGAAGAAATGCAGGTAATTGTATGTTATCTATACTCATGCTTATTATTTGCCTTCCTTTTTTTCGTTTCTTTGTTGCAAATTTAATGATATGACGGCAGCCGGAGATTTTAATATTACGCGTGTTGAGCGGAGCAAATTGAATTCGATGTCCCTGGAAAATATTCCTTTTGGAAAATATTTTACCGATCACATGCTTGAGGTGGATTATGCTGATGGCGAATGGAAAACAGTGGAAATAAAACCCTATCAACCGCTTTTACTCTCACCCTCTTTGGCAGCCCTGCACTATGGGCAAGCTATTTTTGAGGGAGTTAAAGCTTACAAAAATGAAAATGGTGAGGCCAGCATTTTCAGGCCTTATGAGAATTTCAAACGCTTTAATCTATCTGCTGAGCGGATGGAAATGCCTGTCGTTCCCGAAGAAATATTTATTGAAGGGATGAGACAATTGGTAAAACTTGATCAAAACTGGATTCCCAATAAAGAACATCACTCTTTATATATAAGGCCTTTCATGTTTAGTACTGATGAAATGATAGGAGTGAGGCCTGCGAGTAATTATAAATTTATGATCATACTTAGCCCAACCGGGCCTTACTATAGCGCACCCATGAGAATTTATGTGGAAGAGAAATATGTACGGGCAGTAGAAGGAGGTGTGGGATTTGCAAAAAATGCCGGCAATTATGGCGCAGCCATGCACCCAACAGCCGAGGCAAAAAGACAAGGGTACGACCAGGTATTGTGGACAGACGCAGTGGAGCATAAGTATGTGCAGGAATGTGGTGTAATGAATATTTTTTTTATCATCGGAAAGAAAGCCATTACACCTGATTTAAAATCTGGGACAATATTGGCAGGTGTAACAAGAGATAGTGTTATTCAGCTTTTAGATGATATGGGCTTTACTGTTGAAGAAAGAAAACTGAGCATAGATGAAATAGTAGAAGCATATAAGTCCGGAGAATTACTTGAGGTGTTTGGTACCGGCACTGCTGCAACCATCTCCATGATCAAAGAACTCAGGTACAGGGATTTTGTCATGTATTTTGATGTAGAAAATTGGAAGATAAGCCCCCAATTGAAGGAAGATATGGGCAACATAAAAGAAGGCAAAGTTGAGGATAGGTATAACTGGCTTTTAAAAGTCTGATGTTGATCAAATCGTCTCCAACACTCCCATACAATTGCTTTCATTTTTAAAATCACAGGCTCTAAATAATTTTGGTATTTCACAAAGCGACACTTACCTTTGCCCTCCAAAAAAAATAGGGTAAAAAATAATGCCTACAATTCAGCAATTAGTAAGAAAAGGAAGAACAATTATTAAAGCAAAGAGCAAGTCGAGAGCACTCGACAGTTGTCCGCAACGCCGTGGAGTGTGTACAAGAGTATATACTACAACTCCTAAGAAGCCGAATTCGGCTTTAAGGAAAGTAGCGAAGGTGAGGCTTACAAATAAAATCGAAGTAATTGCATATATACCCGGTGAAGGCCACAATTTGCAAGAGCACTCAATCGTGCTTATTCGTGGCGGAAGGGTGAAAGATCTTCCTGGTGTTCGTTACCATATTGTTCGCGGAAGCCTCGATACTGCAGGTGTTAAAGGTAGAAAGCAAAGCCGTTCTAAATACGGAACTAAGAGAGAAAAGGCTAAGAAGTAGCAAGTATTAAGTAGCAAGTAGATAGTAGCAAGTATCAAGTAGAAAGTAGAAAGATAGTTTAATCGTCACCTATTAATCTTATAAACTAATTAACCAATTCAAAAATTAACTAATAAACCAAATGCGTAAAGCACAAGCAAAAAAATTACCTCTTGCACCTGATCCTAAATTCCAGGATAAATTGGTTACCCGTTTTGTAAACAACTTAATGTGGGAAGGAAAAAAGAGCGGGGCATATAATATATTTTATGATGCTCTTGAAAAGGTTACTAAAATTTCAGGTGAAGATGGCTACGAAGTTTGGAAAAAGGCTCTTGCAAATGTAACACCTGGTGTAGAAGTTAAGAGCCGCAGAATTGGTGGTGCAACATTTCAGATTCCTGCTGAAGTAAGAGCTGATAGAAAAACTTCTTTGAGCATAAAATGGCTTATTAAGTACAGCCGCGACAGAAACGGACGCAGTATGTCGGAAAAGCTTGCAAACGAAATAGTTGCAGCAAGCAAAGGTGAAGGAGCGGCATATAAAAAGAAAGAAGATACTCATCGTATGGCCGATGCTAATAAAGCATTTGCTCATTTTAGAATATAAAAAGTACATAAAAAAATTTTGAAAAACCTTTCTAATTCAGAAAGGTTTTTTTGTGCAACCATTGTTAAATATATCCCTTACGATTTAATTACTAAGTGGATTATTTGTAACTTTGCGCCTCCAAAAAGTATTTAAAAGAATTTCAATAACAACAAAATAAAAACAAGGCAATGGCCGACTTAAGGTATCAAAGAAATTTTGGAATTGCTGCTCATATTGATGCAGGCAAAACCACTACTACAGAGCGTATTCTGTATTATACAGGTGTTAACCATAAAATAGGTGAAGTACATGATGGCGCAGCTACCATGGACTGGATGGCACAGGAGCAGGAAAGAGGCATCACTATTACTTCTGCTGCCACTACTTGTTTCTGGAATTTTCCCACAGTACAAGGAGCAAAAATTCCTGACACGAAACAATACAAGTTCAATATTATCGATACTCCGGGTCACGTTGACTTTACAGTAGAAGTTGAGCGTTCTTTGCGTGTGCTTGATGGTTTGCTTGCTTTGTTTTGCGCTGTAAGTGGTGTTGAACCTCAAAGTGAAACAGTATGGCGCCAGGCCAACCGTTATAAAGTTCCCCGTATAGGATTTGTAAATAAAATGGATCGTGCAGGTGCAGATTTTCTCAACGTTGTAAAACAGGTAAAGGAAATGCTGGGTGCTAAAGCTGTTCCATTACAATTACCTATCGGTGCTGAAGATGGCTTCAAAGGAGTCGTTGATCTTATCACTATGCAAGGTATTATCTGGGATGATGCTACCCAGGGAATGACTTATAAGGTTGTGCCTATTCCTGATGATATGGTAGATGAAGTAAACGAATGGAGGCAGCACCTAATAGAAGCAGTTGCTGATTATGATGAGAAGTTGTTAGAGAAATTTTTTGATGACCCTAATACAATTACCGAAGACGAGATTCATGAAGCAATTCGTAAGGCTACAATAGATATTTCTATTATTCCAATGATGTGCGGTTCGTCTTTCAAAAATAAAGGTGTACAGACTGCATTGGATGCTATAGTAAGATACCTTCCCGGTCCGCAGGATCTGGAAGCTGTAAAAGGCATTAACCCTGATACAGGAGATGAGATTGAGCGCAAGCCTGATCCTAAGGCACCGTTTTCTGCACTGGCTTTTAAGATCATGACTGATCCATTTGTGGGGCGTCTGGCGTTCTTCCGGGCTTACTCTGGCCGTCTTGATTCTGGTTCTTATGTACTGAATACACGTACCGGAAAAAATGAAAGAATTTCAAGGATCATGCAGATGCATGCTAACAAACAGAATCCGGTTGACTATATTGAAGCAGGTGATATTGGTGCGGCTGTAGGATTTAAAGATATTAAAACCGGTGATACACTTTGTAATGAAGATCATCCAATAGTTCTTGAAGCTATGACCTTCCCTGAGCCGGTAATTTCTGTTGCAGTTGAGCCTAAAACACAGGCTGACGTTGATAAAATGGGCATGGCAATCGCTAAACTTGTAGAGGAAGATCCTACATTAAAAGTAAAGACAGATGAAGAAACCGGTCAAACTATTTTGAGTGGAATGGGAGAGTTGCATTTGGAAATTATTGTGGATAGGATGAGAAGGGAATTTAAGGTGGAGATAAATCAGGGTGCACCGCAGGTTGCATATAAAGAAGCATTTCAACAGACTATTGAACACAGGGAAACACTTAAGAAACAAACGGGTGGCCGTGGTAAATTTGCGGATATCGTTTATGAAATAGGGCCTGCTGATGAAGAATTTTTGAAAGAAGGAAAGGGCAATTTTCAGTTTGTAAATGGTTTGTTTGGTGGATCAATTCCTAAGGAATTTGTTCCGGCTATTCAAAAAGGTTTTGAAACTGCAATGACTACTGGTGTTCTCGCAGGTTACCCAATGGAAAGCATGAGAGTAAAAGTGTTTGATGGTTCATTCCACGCAGTTGACTCTGATGCGATGAGTTTTGAATTGTGTGCAAAGCAGGGCTACCGTGAATCTGGCAGAAAAGCTAAACCCGTTTTACTTGAGCCCATAATGAGGATTGAGGTTCTTACGCCTGACCAATACATGGGAGATGTGACCGGAGATCTTAATCGTCGTCGTGGTATGCTTGAAGGCATGGATAGTAAACATGGCGTACAGGTTATAAAAGCGAAAGTGCCTTTAAGCGAAATGTTCGGATATGTGACGCAGCTTCGTTCTTTATCCAGTGGCCGTGCAACTTCTACCATGGAGTTTAGCCATTACTCGCCTGCGCCTAATAACATCGCAGAAGAAGTGATAGCAAAGCAAAAAGGAAAAGTGAAGGTTGAAGATTAAACAGTCCCTTATTATAATATTGCAAACATGCCCCGTTAGAAATAATGGGGTTTTTTGTTTTTAATAATACAAGTTAACTTCCCAAAAATCAAACTTTAAGAGAAGCATCTAACAATTGGTAAATGATTTGTGTTAGGTAGCTAACCTGGTGATTGCAATATTATTATTAAATAAAAAATAAGAAATGGAATTCAAAAGCATAAATCCTTATAACGGTGAAGTTCTGCAAACATTCGCTAGTCAATCAAAAGAAGAAGTTCAAAAGATAATTGAACAAGCCGGAAAAGCTTTTAAATACGGAAGGGATGTCCCTGTAAATAAAAGATCAAAAATGATGAAGAAAGCCGGGAGCTTACTTAATAAAAACGTCGAAAAATATGCAACAACCATTTCCCTCGAAATGGGAAAGCCAATATGTGAAGCAAGGGCTGAGGTAAAAAAATGCGCATGGGCCTGTGAATTCTATGCAGAAAATGCAGAAGAATTTCTGGCAGATGAAATTATTAAAACAGATGCATTTGAAAGTTTTATAAGCTACGATCCGTTGGGCTGCATACTTGCAATTATGCCCTGGAATTTTCCTTTCTGGCAGGTGTTCCGCTTTGCTGCGCCCAATCTTATGTCTGGCAATGTTGCTTTACTCAAACATGCTTCAAATGTATTTGGATGTGCGAAGCATATTGAAAATATTTTTAAAGAAGCCGGTTTCCCGGAAGGTTCATTTCAAAACCTTTTTATACATCATGATGAGATCGAAACAATAATTGCCAGTAATATAGTGCGTGCGGTAACGCTTACCGGAAGTGAAAAAGCGGGAAGTTCTGTGGCTTCGCTTGCCGGAAAATATATAAAGAAGAGTGTGCTGGAACTTGGTGGCAGCAATGCTTTTATCGTTTTAGCTGACGCAGATATTGACAAGGCGGTTCAGATAGGTATACCAGCACGTATGCAAAATGGTGGACAAAGTTGTATTGCCGCTAAACGCTTTATTGTCGTTAATAAAGTATATGACGAATTTGTTTCAAAATTTACCGCCGGAATAAAAGATTTAAAATCCGGCGCTCCTTTGGAAGAAGATACGCAAATAGGAACGCTGGCGCGAAAAGACCTTGCTGAAAAGTTAGATGAGCAAATTCAGGCTTCTGTAAAACAAGGAGCTAAAATCCTTACCGGGGGCAATTTTAAAGATGCATATTTTGAGCCCACAGTTATAGTAAATATAACAGTTGATATGCCGGTGTTCCAGGAAGAAACTTTTGGGCCCGTCGCACCAATTATGAGGGTTAAAAATGAGGAGGAAGCATTTGCGATCGCGGGAAAAACAAATTTCGGCTTAGGATCAACGTTATTCACTACTGACATTGACAGAGCCCGGAAACAGGTAAGTAAGGTAGCGGATGGCTCGTTCTTCATCAACGACCTTGTAAAATCAGATCCGCGACTACCCTTCGGCGGCACCAAACAATCAGGCTACGGCCGCGAGTTATCAAAAGAAGGAATGTTAGAATTTGTAAACATCAAAACAGTTTATGTGAAAGAATAATAAATTCTATACGGTAATTTCATAACTCATTTGCTACGATAATTTGATAAGTCAATTGGGATCTTACCAAATGCTAAACACCGCTTTTCACTCCTAAGAATATTTAAGCACGGTACTAAATACAGTCTTTTAACTCTTGCATTATTTCAAAATGTTTTAGAAATTTGTTTATGCTTAGTGTGATATTTATACTCATGAAATAGTTTTAAAAATTATTAGGTATAATTTTAAATTTCTTGTATTAAGTAAACGCTATCTACTCAATTTGCCTCTGAAGATTTATCTAAATAGACAGAGACAAATATCATTTGTTACTTTTTTTTTTGACAAACACCCCCTGTTATTGAATGCTTCGATAAAAGCTCCATTTGCACAGTAACTTTTTAAAAACAAGGAAGTAGCCGAAAATCCCATAAAAGAGTAGGCGTAAAACAAAATTTTATTAAAATGAAAAAAGCCCCTCCGAAGAAAAATGCTGCCCAAAAAAAGGCGCCCGCTTCTTCAGCTAAAGAACTGCATGTATGCGTTGACCGCCCCATTTCAACATTGAACCTGCATCGGCAGATGTATGAAGCCATCAAAGCCAACCCGGCAAACAATCCGGCAGAAAAAGGTACAGCCGAACACAGCGTGATGAGAAGTTTTATAAATGATCCTCATCAGCAATTCAGTGCCGGCGATCATATTGTGTTGTCGCGAATGGCGATTTTAACTGATAACAAATGGAAGAAAGGAGAAACCATAACGGCCGCATTTCTTGATGGGAGCGATTTACAAAAAAAGAAAACCAAAAAATACGCCCGTTATTGGACCATGAAAAATCAGGCGAATGCAAACATTAAGCTCAAGTTCGTAACTGGCAAAAATGCAATGATACGGATCTCGTTTGTTGCCGACAGCGGATCGTGGAGTACAGTTGGTACCGACTGTAAAGTAGTTCCGGATAATGAGCCCACTATGAATTTTGGTTGGTTGCGAAATGATACCGATGATGAAGAATGGGAGCGGGTAGTAGTACATGAATTTGGGCATGCTCTCGGTTGTATTCATGAGCATCAAAGCCCGGCGGGTGGCATTAAATGGAATAAGCCTGCTGTATATAAATATTTCGGCGGCCCGCCAAACAATTGGAGTAAGGCTGAAGTAGACAGCAACCTATTTCAGAAATACAGTAAAAATATAACGCAGTTTACTCAACTCGATGTTACCAGTATTATGATGTACTTTTTTCCGCCAGAGTTTACTACAGATGGCTTTGGTACGCCTGAAAATAAAAAGCTTTCCCCGACAGATATAGATTTTATACAAAAACAATATCCAAAATAGTAAAATAATTTCGGGGAAAAAATCCAAATAAAAGGGTGTTTTAACGGTGGTTTCAATTAAATACATATTGCATTTTTGTAGTAGAAATTATCAATCACAAAAAAGCAATTTCTTGAAAAATAAAATAATCGCTCAAATAAAAGCATAAAGAATATAGCGGTGGTTTTTTAATTAGAGTTCAAGGTGCCCTTTTGGGCACTTTGAGGTTTATGAAGGTTAGGTAGAATGCCTAAAGTTAATTAAGCTTGAATTTCTTACATCAAGTAAAGTGTACTTCTAAAATTAAATTGAATAATTATTTAGATATTGTTTCCAGATCTCTTACGTACATGTGGCCCATGGCAGGTTAGTACTCTTTGAAAGATTATATGCAAAGATGGCGTTGGAGCTTTTTATTTTTTCTTATAATCTCCCCGCTTCCAGGCTTTGATAAATTCCGCCCATGCCATCGGATTAAAAATATTTTGCGGAGGCAATTGTCCTGCAGAATAATATTTTTGCGCATTTTGTTTCAAGAAGTAATTTGAAGCTTCCCGGCCGTCCCGCGGATACACAGCCATTAAGGCCCGCCGGTTACTTTCAGAAAGATTTTGTCGGGCGATTTCTTGCTCATCATCCGGCACTTTAGTATTTACAAAATCCCGATCAAACTCTTCCCGAGTTGGTCGTTTTTTAATAATGGTCGCCGGCAAATACACAGTGTCTTCTACCATTAGTTGTATCATACTTTGCTGGTTGCCATCAAGTGTTTTAGGAATAAGCACATCCTTCGGCTTATAACCAACGCTGGTAAATTGAACTTCATCTCCCTTTAAAACAACAATGGAAAAAACGCCTTGCTCGTTGCTTATGGTGCCACGGTTTTGACCCTTCACTACTATGCTTACCGAAGGCAGCGCCATAAGGCTATCTGCAGACATGACTACGCCGTACAATTGAACAACCGAATCTTTGTAAGTTTCAAACTGGGCATCGGCTGCAGCGGGAAGTAGAAAAGAAAATATAAGAACGTATTGTACAATTTTTTTCATAGCCAGCCCTTTAAATGGGTTTATTATTTTAAGGTTTATAAAATTAGTCACACATTTAAAAGTAGCAATTTTATGATCCTCGCCGTAGCTTTTATTTAAACAAAGTAAGGTGATCAATGTTTAAATTTGCAGATACAAACTGTTTTTAACAAAAAATTGAACCATGACGGAAGATGATATTTTAAGAGCGCTTAGTAACGTGCAGGAGCCCGACCTTGGAAAGGACCTTGTGACGTTAAATATGATTAAAAATATACAGATTGACGGCAACAATATTTCGTTTACTGTGGTGCTTACTACGCCGGCTTGCCCTTTAAAAGACCTTATAAAAAATGCGTGTATAAATGCCGTTCAGTTATTGGTAAATAAGGAAGCGTTGGTAGCCGTGAACTTTACCAGTAACACCACCTCATTAAGAAAAGATGATAATGTACTAAGCGGGGTAAAGAATATTATTGCTGTAGTCAGTGGTAAAGGTGGGGTCGGCAAGAGTACTGTTGCCTCCAACCTTGCTTTGGCTATTGCGGAAAGTGGTGCTAAAGTAGGATTGATGGATGCCGATATTTATGGCCCGAGTGTGCACATCATGTTTGGGGTGCGTGGCGAAAGGCCCGTGATGAAAGATGTTGATGGAAAGGGTAAGATCGTGCCACTGGAGCGTTTTGGAATAAAGCTTATGAGTATCGGTTTATTGGTGGATGAAAAACAGGCAGTCGTATGGCGGGGGCCAATGGTGAGCAGTGCGATCAGGCAATTTGTGAGCGATGTGGATTGGGGTGATCTTGATTATTTGATAATTGATATGCCGCCCGGCACAGGTGATATTCACCTCACCATAGTTCAGACAGTTCCTGTGACAGGTGTCATTGTCGTGACTACTCCGCAACTCGTGGCCTTAGCTGATGCTAAAAAAGGAATCGCCATGTTCAACCAGGCGCAACTGAAAGTGCCTATAATAGGGATTGTAGAGAATATGAGTTACTTCATTCCGCCAAACAGCGCGGCTGAATTGCCAGATAACAAACATTATATTTTTGGAAAAGAAGGTGGTAAAAATCTCGCGGAAGAATTCGATATTCCTTTTCTTGGCGAAATCCCACTGATACAATCCATTCGTGAAGGAGGCGATATTGGCATACCCGTAATGATTGGTGATGATGCAATTTCCAAAAAAGCCTTTATTGAATTTAGCGATAATGCTATAAGGGGCATCGCGATGCGTAATGCGCAGTTACCTGCAACCGAGGTTAGCGAGGTGCTTGAGTATAGTTAGGTATCAGGTATCAGGTATCAGGTATTAGGTATGAGGTAGGAGGTATCAGAAGTAAGTGTTTAAAAATTAAAAGCATCAAATATCAAAAGCCTTTTAGATAAATACCTTTCTGAATTTACATTTAACGAGTACCACAAAGTTTTAATAAATGCCCCAGCGGAAATTTGTTTTAAGGCCGCCAAAAATATTGATATGGGCAAATCATCTTTGACTTAGATTTTGATGAAGCTAAGAGGGTTGCCTGCAAAAGATTTGACGCTGCCCGGGTTCATTAAAAATATTGGCTTTACTTATCTCGAAGAAAATCCTTACCATGAATTTATTATTGATGCTTCTCAAAAAAATATAAAGATCTTTTGGAATTTTTCTTTTGAAATTACAGCGGAAAATAAAACAGTTGTAAGTACAGAGACAAGAATTTTATGTTTGACACAAAAAAGCAAATCTGCATTTTCCCGTTATTGGTTTTTTATAAAGCCCTTCAGCGGTTTGATACGGAAAGAAATATTACGACTGGTGAGAAGACAGGCTAAAATAAAATAGCCATGTTGAAATGATGTAAATCAGTGGCTGGTTCTATAATAACTTACAACATCGGTAAAATATTTTTCCTGCTTTTCTAAAATAAAATTTTTCATTTCGGGTGCAGCAATTCCATTTTCAATGA
>JALYYM010000182.1 GCA_030946565.1 Bacteroidota bacterium
CATTAAATTTTAAATAATTAATCCTGCTTCTTTATCAAGAACTTCTACAATTTGATTATACAGTTCCATGGATTTAGCCGGCGTATCTCCAATGCACAATACACCAAGCTTACCATATTGAGATAAAGCTCCTATCATATGGAACATCACGCCTTGTTGAAGGCTTCCGTTATAAAGCAGGTTGTTAGCAGTGGCTATTTCAATAAGGTCATGTGGTGTCAGGCCCCTGTAATGTTCACTTTGCAGGTTGTCAGAAAAAAAATAATAACGTGGCTGTCCATTCGCTGTAAGGTAAATAGCAGTTGTTTCATCATAGTTTCCATCGGTTAAATACTGCAACATAAGATAAGGATGCGTAGTGCCTCCTTTTCGCAGGTTTATTTCTATCGCGTAATGTTTCCATTCATTGTCTTCCTTCACAGAAATAAAATCTACTGAAAACCTGCCAAGCACGCCATAGCTTTTCAGTTGCTGTGCAATGCATTTTCCCTGGGCGCCTATTGTTACCGCGTATTCTTTATTGGCGGGAAAGTGTGCTCCTAAAAATACCTGGGCACTTTCACCGCCAAGAAGCTGGTCGTGTGTTGAAGAAATTTCTATCTCACCAATGGGGCTAATGCGGCATTGAACTGAAGGCGCTGCTTTATAAGTTCCTTCAACAAATGCTTCCGCTATGCCGCCCATATTTTTCAATTTTTTTATAAACGTGTCATAGGTTAAATCGCGTGCAACAATTTTTAACCTGCCTGGCAACTCTTTTTGCAACCACGTTTCCAGGTCTCCATTTGCGGGAGCATCATCAAAAGAAAATATTGCATTTCCTTCTCCGGAAAAGCCATCATTCAGTTTTATAACTGCCTTGCCTAAGGCAGGAAATGTTTTTTTGAGATTTGCCAGCGCCTGTACTAAGTCTTCTTCAGATGTCAGGTCTTCATAACCTGGCGGCAATGGGATATTGCATTCTTTAAATATTTTTCTGCTGAAACTTTTTGTGCCGATATAAAGCAGGTCAGGGTCGCACCCGAATATGGGCATGTTAAGTTTCACGGCAAGAGACCGTTCAGCTTCTGTTACATTAAAACAGGCAATGTGCGCTACATGGCCCGGTGGAACTGCCTTCCGGATTCTTTCCATCAGCCTTGGCCGTTCGAGTATTTTTTGTGTAAGCGATTTTGCGGAGGCATCAAAACAGCTCAATGTTTTCAGGCGCTGGCGTGCGTGATAGTTGGTGATGCCGGGTAAAAGGTGCAGGTAATAATCCATTATAATATTATGAATGGGCATGCTTGTAAGATAGATCACATGAGTGTTCGGCATCCTTAGCAGCATCAGCAGGCAAAGCAATCTTTCTTCATAATGATTTACGCCATCTATCTTTGCCAGTATCTCCTGGTCCAGTGTAAGGCTGGGAATTATCACTACGGTTTTTGCCGCCATCCTGTCCGGGAAGGCCGATGAATACTGCGCCGGGAACTCCTGCTGCAATTTTTTAAATTCAAATATTTCTTGTTTGTTGTCTTCCATTCTTATTTTATAAAATTCTATTACCTGCCGTAGACGGGGCAATCCGGTCAAATAAATTTAAAGAAAAATAAAAGGATTTTTCCGGAAGAAATTTTTTAGCGCGAAAATTTTAATAAGTGACAGACATTACAGGCAATCCTAAAGGCGTTTACTTTCTCCCGGTAGAAAAGAAAGAGGGATTACTACTCAAAAGTTTATTATAAAGTAACGTCCGGGACTGGAAAAAATACTTTTAAGCCGGCAATTAATTGCCATTGATACGAAGCGATCCACTGAAACGTTTATAGAATAAAACAGGTTGATACCATCCCGTCTCAACTTCCATCCATAAATACTAATTTTAATGATTCTAAAAATCCGAACTGATTGAATTCCGCGAGAATATATTTTGTTTTCATTTTCTTTCTGCTGCTGCATGATGGCTTTTCACAAGTAACCCCTGCTCCAAGATCTAATCTCAGGAAAAAATTTATTTCCACTAAAATAAACCCTCTGCAAATTGATAGCAGCAGCATAATTCCTAACACGCTTGCGATTGCCGGAGTGGATACAAGCGACTATGCTATTGATTATGTAAATGCATTGATCTCCTGGAAAAAGATAACTTTACCCGATAGTGTTTTTATAACCTATCGCGCCTTTCCTTATAAATTAAATGCGATTACGCGGCACTTTAATTATGACAGCATTCGTTTCAACTTTGCCACCGAAAAGCCTTTTGTGTTTAAAGGAAACCAGTCTCAAAATAAGCTCATAGATTTTGGCAATATCAATTACAACGGCAGCTTTGGCCGCGGCATTTCATTTGGCAACAACCAGGATGCTGTTGTAAACTCTACCTTAAACCTTCAGCTCAATGGATACATAGGCGACAGCCTTGAACTAACGGCTGCGATAAGCGATAATAACATCCCCATTCAACCGGAAGGAAATACACAGGACATCCGTGACTTTGACCGCATATTTATGCAAATAAAAAAACATGGCTGGCAGGCGAATTTTGGTGATATAGATATAAGGCAAAGCCAGAATTATTTTCTAAATTTTTATAAGCGTTTGCAGGGTGCATCTTTTATTACTGATAACAAAATAGGCAGGCACACTACTAATTCTTTTTTAGTAAGCGGCGCTATCGCAAAGGGAAAATTTACGCGAAATGTAATAACGCCGATAGAGGGAAACCAGGGGCCATACCGCTTGTCAGGCGCCAACAATGAATTATATTTTACCGTACTTGCCGGCACAGAAAGAGTATTCATTGACGGGCAAATGCTGACGAGGGGAGAGGACCAGGATTATATAATAAACTATAATACAGCCGAACTAACGTTTACGTCTAAACGATTAATTACAAAAGACAGCCGGATACAAATAGAATTTGAATATTCTGACCGCAACTTTTTAAACTCACTGTTATACGCAAACGATGAGATAAATGTAAATAAAAGGCTACGGCTTAGCATAGGCGCTTATTCCAATACGGATGCGAAGAACACCTCCATCAACCAAACGCTGGATGTTGCGCAAAAACAATTTCTTTCCCAA
Organism: Bacteroidota bacterium; assembly: GCA_030946565.1. Next base: position 3,070 of record JALYYM010000182.1, read on the forward strand.
ATCGGGAATAATATTGACAGCGCACGATATCCAAACGCGGTAAGAGATACTTTCTCCGTAGATAAAATTTTATATAGAAAAACAGATACAACCTACAATGGAATTACTGATTCGATATATGTTTATTCTACGACAAAAGGCGACCAGCTTTATAACCTTTCCTTTACGGATGTTGGTTTTCAAAAAGGGAATTATACAATAGTTTCCGGCAATGCGAATGGCCGCGTATTTATGTGGGTGCAACCTGTAAACGGTGTACCACAAGGTGATTGGGAGCCGGTGATATTATTAGTGACACCCAAAAAACAACAGATCATCACAGTCGCCGCTCAATATTTCATTAATGAAAAATCTTTTATAAAAGCTGAAATGGCGTTGAGTAATTATGATGTAAATACGTTTTCTTCAAAAGATAAACAAGGCGATAATGGCGTGGCGGGAAAGCTCGGATATGTGATGCAAAAAGATGTTCTAAAAAATGTTAAGCCAGGAATTGTGTTGCAAACTTCCCTGGGCTACGAGTTTGTGGAAGACCGGTTTAAGCCGGTGGAAAGATTACGCAATGTTGAATTCAACAGGGATTGGGCGTTGCCTTTTGATGCGCCTGCTGCCACAGAACATTTAATCACGGCATCGGCAGCATTGAGTGATAAACAAAATAATTATTTAAAATACGGGTTTACCAATTATATCCGCAGTGATGATTATAACGGCATCCGCAATTCCATAGAGCATGCCATGGACATCAAAGGCTGGAAACTAAATGACAAATTTTATATAACGAACATAAACAGCGATATACAAAAAGGATCATTTGTACGGCCATCAATTGATGTGTCAAGAATTTTTCCGGCATTTAAAAATTTGAAGATCGGCGGCGGTTATTCCGGGGAACATAATAAGCAGCTCGATAAAATAAATGATACATTAAATGCACAAAGCTTTGCCTTCGATCTGTGGCAGGTTTATATAAAATCACAGGAAACAAAACTCAACCGGTGGGGAGTTACTTATTTTACGCGAAGTGATAAATACCCTTATCAAAAAAGCCTGGTAAGTGGAGACAGAAGCCAGAACGTAAGTGTGATAACCGAGTTATTAAAAAATGAACATCACCAGTTTAAATTTAATGCCACTTATCGTAAATTGAATGTAATCAACCCGGGAGTGACTGAACAAAAAAGTGATGAGAGCCTGCTTGGCAGAATTGAGTATGCGGTGAATGAATGGAAAGGTTTTGTAAACGGAAGTTTTTTATACGAGATAGGCTCAGGCCAGGAACAAAAACGGGAGTACACCTACATTGAGGTCCCCGCCGGGCAAGGCTATTATACCTGGAATGATTATAACAATGATGGCATTCCGCAGTTGAATGAATTTGAAATAGCTATTTACGAAGATCAAAAAAAATGGGTCAGGGTTTTTACGCCAACCAACCAATATGTGAAAGCAAATTATGTGCAGTTTAATTACAGCCTTGATCTTAATCCCTCGTCCATCATTAATCCTGCAACCTCCCACAAGCTTGCTAAGTTTTTAGGAAGATTTAGCACGGCATCTGCTTTACAGATAAATAAAAAGGATGTTTCCAATGGGGCCTTTCAATTTAATCCTTTCGGCCAAAAATTGAATGATACAACACTGATTACTTTAAATTCTTTTCTATCAAACTCTGTTTATTTTAACCGTACAAATGTGAAGTGGGGGCTTGATCTTACGCATCGCCTGAACAATAGTAAGTCTCTTTTAAATTATGGTTTCGAAGGGCATAAGCTGCGTGATCTTACGCTGAAAGGCCGGTGGAATCTGAACCGCTCCATCGCAACTTCTTTCACCAATAAGTTTATAAGAAATGAATTGAACACGCCATCATTTGCCAACCGGAATTATAAGATAGATGAAGTTTCTTCTGAGCCTTCTGTTAGTTATATCTACCGCAGCGATTTTCGTGTGAGCCTTATTTATACTTATGATGTGCGCAAGAATACCATCCAGCTAATGGAGCAAGCCATCAACAATGCCATAGCCGCCGAGGTAAGGTATAATGTGCTTTCAACAGGCACGCTAAACGGAAGATTTTCTTACAATAATATTAACTACAAAGGTGGTGGCGGAAGCGCAAACAGTACCGTTGGCTATATTATATTAGACGGACTTTTGCCGGGAAAAAATTATTTATGGAACGTAGAGCTCACCAAAAGAATTGCCGGTAATATTGAAGTGAATCTTCAGTACGAAGGCCGAAAACCCGGCGATGCCAAAACGGTGCATACGGGTAGGGCAAGTGTAAGGGCGATATTGTAAAGCCCCCTGTCCCCCGAAGGGGGAACTTAGGCAAGTCATCGTTTGCTATTTGATCTTTTTAAAAGGAAACAGCGTTTGCCCCTTTACGTTATAGTCTGAACCACTTATTTAAGAGGCTAACCACTTAATCCCGCCATTATATTTATTGTAAGCGCAATCATTACCGTGTTGAAAATAAAAGAAAGGATGCTATGAAGCAGGGACAAGCGCCTCAGCCTTTTTGAAGTGACATCTACATCAGATACCTGGAAGGTCATGCCGAGCACAAATGAGAAATAAGCAAAATCTATGTAGTCAGGTTTTTTGTCATTTGGAAATTCAAGGCCGCCTGCATGTGTATTTGATTTTTCCTCGTCATCTCCATAAAAAATATGTGCATACCGAAAAGTAAAAATAGTGTGTACAAGAAACCAGGCGAACAGCATACCCGCGATAGCAACTGTAAGATGCAACGCCTCGGTATCTTTAAATTTCTTTGAAATAATAAGCAGGAGCACGGCAAGAAAGCTGGCAAAAGTAGACACCAAAACAGTTACGAATATGAGCATTCTGCTTGAATCCTGTACCTTGGCCTGGTTTCTTATTTGTTCGGAAGTTGTGATGGAGAAAGTAATCCAACTCATAACAATCATGCATATACTGAAGGTATCCCAGCCGATCATAATGTGTGTAAGGCTATCAATGTGCTTAATGTTTACAATAAAATATACTATGACAGCAATCACAATGCAGATAAGCAATTTATGTGCTGAATGCAATCTCTCAAATAAGGGCTCTTTGGATTCGCTTTTTTTGCGTGGCATATAAGCTTACGTAACGGTTAATGAAGTTGTAAGTTAAA
>JALYYM010000020.1 GCA_030946565.1 Bacteroidota bacterium
TTGAATACACGATCTTTCCGCGAATGGCTGCGCTAAGCGAAGTAGATTGGACACCCAAAGAAAAAAAGGATTGGAATAATTTTCAGGCTAAACTACCGGCAATGCTTACACGCTACCAGCTATGGAACGCCAATTACAGCAAAGCAAGTTTCGATCTGCAATCTTCTGTGCTGCCGTCAGAAAATTATAATGGAATATTTTGGAAGCTGGAAAATAAAAACCCTGATAGTAAAATTATTTATGTAAAAGGAAAAACTACGAATGCCTCCTTTGACTACACACAACCTATTTTTATAAATGCGCCAGGCTTCTATGGAGCCGCTGTTGCAGGCGAATCCCATAAAATAATAAGTAGCTGGATTTGGAAAACTTTTTATTTTAATAAAGCCACCGGGAAAAAAATTGTGCTTAAAAGCGAACCGGCAGCTAACTATCCAGGCAGTGGCGCTTTCACATTAGTTGATGGCATCATTTCAGAGAATGGTTTATCCGAATCTTCTGAATGGCTGGGATTTTCCGGTAAAGACCTGGAAGCGAATATTGACCTGGACGAGCCTACGAAAATCAAAAGCGTTTCATTAAATGTACTTGACCAAACAGAAAGCTGGATATATCTTCCAAAAGAAATACAGGTAGCCACGTCTTATAACGGCGAAAATTATTCTTCTATAGCTACCCTCGCCGTAGATGTAATTAAAGACAAAGGTAAAAGCAAATTCACCATACCTGTAAATACCACTACACGTTATATAAAAGTACTTGCTCAAAATGCAGGAACCATTCCATTCGGCGCACCTGGCGCGGGTTCTCAGGCATGGCTATTTGTTGACGAGATCGAAATTAACTAATGCTTGCAGAGAATATAAATACGGCATGGACTGCTATATTTTCCGATAAAAAATATACAAGATTTGTATAAACCTTTTTCTCCGTTGGTTCTTTGTAATGAAATCCTTTGAAAGTTTTATACTTTTATATAAATGAAAATGTGATCCTCTCAATGAAACAATTTTTAATTTCTGCCTGCACTACCTTCTTTCTTTTTTTTACTGCTGCTGCTCAAAATATTGATTCGACAATAGAAATCTATGCTGCAAAATATGGGCAAGAAAGAGCGTATATCCATTATGATAAGTCAACGTATGCGCCCGGTGAAACGATATGGTTCAAAGTTTACATGCTGCAGGATATCTATCCCGCTAACGGCAGTAAAACTTTCTATATTGATTGGACAGATGATAAAGGCAATCTTCTTTCACACAACTCAAGCCCGGTAGTAGATGGTACCACGGTTGGCCAGTTTGATATTCCGGCTACCTACACCGGAAAATTTATTCATATAAAAGCATATACCAAATGGATGCTCAATTTTGATTCTGCTTTTCTTTATAATAATGACTTGAGAATTCTTACCACTAATACTCTTACAGAAAAAACAAAGATTGTTATTACGCCCGCCTTGCAGTTTTTTCCGGAAGGAGGAGATATTGTAGCCGGCGTAACTAATAAAGTTGCGTTTAAAGCAAACGATCAATATGGAAGGCCTGTAAAGATTAAAGGAATTGTTCAAAACAAATCTGGTGGCTTACTTGATAGCCTGCATATAATACATGATGGCATGGGATTCTTTTTGCTTCACCCGGATGAAGGAGAAAGTTTTTCAGCCAAGTGGAAGGATGAAAAAGGAACAGAACATATTTCTCCCTTGCCCGAAATAAAGCCAGGTGGTGTAGCCATCAGCATTCTCATATCGGGTAAAAACAGAATTTTAAATGTAACCGCTACTCCTGAAGTTGCAGCTTCTTTAGGCAGCATTCATGTTATTGGTACAATGTACCAGCACCAGGTTTTTCAAATAGCAAAAGAATTTAAAGATGGAGCAGTAAACGGTGTGGTTCCTACCCAGGGATTACCGAGTGGCGTCCTTACCATTACTACATTTGATAATCAATGGAAGCCGATTGCTGAGCGCATTACTTATATTAACAATGGCGAATTTCTTTTTCATCCTGAAATGGAAGTACAGCACTGGGGGCTCAATAAAAGAGCAAGGAATGAAATTCAGATAGCCGTGCCTGATAGTCTCGATGCAGATTTTTCAGTATCCGTTACTGATATAGATATTGATGCCGACAGCAGCGACAATATTATTTCTCATCTTATGCTTACCGGTGAGCTTAAAGGAAAAGTTTATAATCCATCGTATTATTTTACTAACGACAGTGATACGCTGAGCCAGCAGCTTGATCTTGTAATGCTCACCCATGGCTGGAGAAGGTTTAACTGGGATAAAGTCATCAAAGGAGAATTCCCTGAAATAAGCTACCCCAAAGACACTGCATATCTTACGCTCTCGGGAAAAGTATATGGTGCACTTCCTTCCCAATTAAGAGAGGCTGATAATATTATTTTACTTATTAATAATAAAATGATAGGTAAAAAGATGGTGGTTATACCGGTAGAATCAAATGGTACATTTAATGATCCTTCCTTTCTCCTTTTTGATACAGCTCAAATTTACTACCAGCTATCAAAAGCAAAAGGGCTTGGTGATGTGTCAGTAAAATTTTTGGAGGGAAGGCTTCCGCCGCTCCGTTATAATATTGCAGCTACGGGTAATTTTTATAGTAAATTTTTTGATACCACAGGGAATGCACGCCACTTGCAATTGGCCAGTCAACTTGCAGATATTGCTAACAGGTATAAAGCGAAAGTGTTGGAAACGGTCACTATAAAAGTAAAAACCAAATCGCCGGTGCAGATGTTGGATGAGAAATATACATCCGGGCTTTTCAGAGGTGGCGATGGATACCAGTTTGATCTTCTCGATGATACCCGGGCAGCAGGCTCACGCAGTATTTTCGATTACCTGCAGGGGCAAGTGGCAGGCCTGCAGGTAAACTCATCTTCCAGTCCCCCATCGTTGCAATGGCGCGGCGGTGCGCCGCAATTGTACCTGGATGAGGTGTCTACTGATGCTTCATTTATTTCTTCCATACCAATAAGTGATGTGGCATATATAAAAGTACTTAGGCCTCCTTTCATGGGCAGCTCAAATGGTGGAAGTGGCGCCATCGCTATTTATACCCGCCGGGGCGATGACCGCAAATCTGCGCCAGGCAAGGGCCTTTCGAGTAATACTGTTACGGGTTATACTCCTATTCGCGAATTCTATTCTCCCAACTATGGCACCATTAGCCCTGATGATGACAAAGCTGATATAAGAACTACTGTGTACTGGAACCCGCAAGTGGTTACAACGCCGGTTAATAATAAAGTAGTGCTCACTTTTTATAATAATGATATTAGCAGAGCTTTCAGGGTAACAATAGAAGGCATGACAAAAGATGGCCGGCTGGCTCACCTTGAGCAGATAATGGAATAAGCGATTTGTTTTCAACCAAACAATTTTTACGTCTCGTGAAAAAATTTGTTTTGATTATAATCATGGCCCAATTAAATAGTTTAACCTATTCGCAAAATAATATAGCTGGCGAATATTACTTGCGTGGAGTTTCAGAAGTTGCTTCAGGCTTTTTAAAGCTGATTCTACATTTCAATTCTTTTTTGGCTATGGTGCTTTGGACCGCGAAGACTCTGGAAAATATTCTATTTACAACAATCATGTTGTTTTTAACAGCAGGCAAAAGCCATCCATCGAGATTACATTAATAAAAATAAAGCCATCGATAATGATTCAATCATATAAAAATTGTCGACAGCAATACTGTGTTGGTAAGATATGTATACGCTTTTTTGAAATTTGCTGATGCAACTATTGAAGAAAATACAAACGATGACGCCGAAATAATTATTCCGCGGAAAGGCGTAGAAAGCATTTCGCTTAAACTTGAATTTTATCCTGATAAAACATCCTTTTTTAAAATAAGCCCGCAGGAGAATTACTTTGAATTCACCATGAAGCCATCGCTAATGGAAGCCTTCTTTGAAAACTTTCAAATGACTATTGATAAGAAAGCGCTTGTTGGAAAACATCCGTTATTGCATGATAACGAATATACTTTGAGAAGGAGAAGTAATTGTAAATAGGATTCGGTACGCTTGTCGGATCACAGATTATCAGGCTTAAAACCTATTCTTTGCCTTGGCTCTTTGGGCGGATTTAGTAACTGTTTCAGCGCCTCGAAAATTAGCCTTATGTCTTCGTCATGTGCAGTTAATTTCTTTTCTATTTGGCCCGCATTAATACACCATGTTCTGTAAAAGCATAAGGTAAGTATCCGCCTAATTGTTGTTTTGATGGTATCGCATTTTGCGATACCATAGCTTCCGCTTCCTTTGCTGTCAACTGAAACATAAAATTAGAAGGAAATCTGTCTATATTACGTTTAACCTGCTCTCTCAACCTTGTCGCTTGCACTCCATATAATTCTGCAAGATCACGATCCAGCATAACTTTTTGTTTACGTATATAGTAAATTTTATTCACTATTATTTCGTCCTCTGCCATTATCGATTTTTTCGATTTTGCCATGTTCTTTTTTTGGAAAATTGTAAAATAAGGCTACCTATTCTTTCTTTTGAAAATTAATCAAATAGCAGCTTTTCTTAAAAAGATTATGCGGTGAAGTAAAGAGATAATCGCTAGTAAACTCTTTAAAAAGTTTATAACATCTCATCAATCACTATGATATTTTATCAATCCCTCCATTGGATTTTTTAATACGTTACCCAATTGTAAATGATGACTATCACACAACTGAGCTAACACATCTTTAAAGCCAAAGGCGATGCTCCCGGTAAAATGAATGGGTAACTTATTGCTGTCTTTATATTGTATAATGTGCGTGTAAAAAAAATCATTCAGCCCATCTTCGATAATATTTTCGATCATATAGTGCCCACGATTTTCTGCCAGGAAAATCGCAAAGGATGCGAGATAGCGGTTGGGCAAGGGCTGTGTGTAAACGGCGTTGAGAATTTCAGTATCTGTAGTTACAAATTTAGCATCGAACCTTGCCCGAAGGTCATCATCAAACGTCTCGTATAAGTAATGTTGAATTACTTTTTTACCGAGATATGCGCCGCTGCCTTCATCGCCCAATATGTAACCAATGCCAGGCCTGTTTTTTACAATGCGCTTTCCATTGAAGTAGCATGAGTTGGAACCGGTTCCTAAAATGCAGGCTATGCCTTTTTCATCACCACACAGTGCCTTTGCAGCCCCGGCGAGATCGTGATCTACAAATACTTCGCTCCCTGGAAAAATATGGGTAAGTGTATTCCTGACCATTTTTTTATTGGAAGCATCCTTACAGCCTGTTCCATAAAAAAATATCTCGTCAATTGCTGTACGTTTGATTAATGGCAAAACTGATTCCTTTACTATTGACGCAATCTCAGCGCTGTTTACGAAATATGGACTCAGGCCTTGTGTTGTAAAAATTGATTTCTTATTTCCTTTTAAAATGCACCATTCGGTTTTCGTAGAGCCGCTGTCAGCAATCAATTTGATGGTTGGCATGTTTTTATGATGTTTATTAAGGAAATTTGCAATTCTAAAAAAATAAAATTAGATAATTAAGATTTGTATGCGTAATAAAAAATTACAGGTATGGCTCCCGTTGATATTGAGTCTTTGTATGATCGGGGGTATGTTTATCGGCTACAGGATAAAAGGAAATATGCCCACTGCCGGCCTGTTCTTTGTTGACAGGCAACGGCCCGTGCAGGAGGTGCTTGACTTGATAAATAAAAAGTATGTTGACAATGAAAATACAGATTCATTAGGGGATGCCGCTATTGAAGCTGTGCTTGCCAAACTTGATCCGCACTCTGTATTTCTGCCGCCACGCGAATTAAAGGAAGTGAATGAAGACCTTGAAGGCCAGTTTTATGGAATTGGAATCGAGTTCAATATTTTTAGCGACACCATCAATGTAATAAACGTGCTCGCCGGTGGCCCTTCGGATAAAG
>JALYYM010000197.1 GCA_030946565.1 Bacteroidota bacterium
TCCCATAAATTCTGAACTTTAGGAGCAGCCTGTACAGCGGTGGTATCCGCCTGCAAAAAAAATAGATCCATTTAATGAGTATTTGAACAAATGTAAAAAGTAATTTGATAAATGGCAGTGAGGTGGAAATTGCGTGGGAAACTTTAACTTAAATGTTAAACTCAGGTAACACGAATCAGGTATCAAGAAGAAACTGATTGATATATTGCAAAGGATGATAGACAGGGATTAATGCGTGCTCATAGTCAAAAAAATTCTTTGTAATAATTACATCCATTACTGAATCTTCTGCAGAAAAATATTGAAGCGCATCTTCTAAATCCCTGAACTTCGACTTCTTTACTTTTTCCATTATAACATTGTCTTCTCTTGTAAAAAGAAAGTTTGAAAAAAAATCAATTGATTTTTGATTAAGCAATTGCTTGTCTTTTATAACCTTACCCCAAAAATAATAGGTGATAGCAAAGGAAGTTGGTGAACAATATAGAAGTTCTTTTTTTCTTCTTAGCTCATAAAAAAGAAAAACAGTTTGTTTGTTTAAGTTATTATCTGCATAAACAAAATCAATTAAAACATTTGCATCAAAAAATATTTTTTTCGGCATCAGTATCTTTACCGGGATTTTACGTCTTCATTTTTTCCAGTGTTAATCATACCACCGAATTCCTTTACCCATGGATCTAATTCTGCAGTCTTCATTTTTTCCTCTATTTTTTTTAATAAATCCGGGTATTTCTTCAAAATCTCAGCATTTTTTTTATCGGTTTCCGTCATATTGTTTCTTGCACGGCTTATCCTTTTTCTTTTTGGAGGTAGTGCTACTTTTTTAGTCATAAAAATATAATTTAGGCTTTCAAAAATACAAAATTGAACTACTAAAAAAATACAAAATAAAAATGAGGGTATTTCTTTGTTTTTAACTTTTTCTGTTCAAAATATTTTTAAAATCCTCCGTTGAAGGGCGGGGAGGTTTCTTCCCATATCATACATAAATGAACGATAGTTTCGGCGGCTTTCGCCATGTCTTTCACGCCTATCCACTCCAGCTTTGAATGAATGCTTTGCATACCTGTAAAAATATTCGGACAGGGTAATCCCATGTAGCTGAGCCTGCTTCCATCGGTGCCACCACGAATGCTTTCTGTTCGTACATCAAGGCCGGCACGGGTGATAGCTTCTGCTGCATAAGCGACTACCTGCGGGTTTTCGTCAAGCACTTCTTTCATATTCCGATACTGCTCTGTAATGGTGAATTCCATTGAAGCACCGAGATAATGGTTTACAATATTATCAGCAATGGCTTGTAATCTTTCACCATGCATTTTCAAATTATCAAGATCGAAATCCCTTATGATAAATTCCATGGTTGCTTTTTCAGCGATGCCCTCTATGCGTACCGGATGCACGAACCCTTCTTTTTTTTCTGTGGCTTCCGGCGCCCATTCGCTCGTTGGCAAAGCATGAAGAATTTCGCCGGCAACTTTTATGGCATTCACTAATTTATTTTTTGCATAACCAGGATGAGCAATTACCCCATTAATAATAATGGTTGCCGCATCGGCGCTGAACGTTTCATCTTCTAAGCTTCCCGCTTCACCACCATCAAGTGTGTAGCCAAAGTCAGCTCCCAACTTCTTCATGTCAAGCATCGCTGTTCCTTTACCAACTTCTTCATCAGGTGTGAAAAGTATTTTTATATCTCCATGTATAATTGAAGAATTATTCATTAAAAATTCAGCAGCCTGCATTATAGCAGCGACGCCACTTTTATCATCCGCACCCAACAAAGTATTTCCGCTTGCGGTAATTATATCTTCATCTATGTGCTCCTTCAGGTATGGATGTGCCACTGCTGATAACACCTGCGAATTGTCATCAGGAAGAACGATGTCTTCTCCATCATATTTTTTATGCAGAATGGGTTTCACATTGGTGCCGGTGCAATCCGGTGCTGTATCTACGTGGCTGCAAAAGCATATCACGGGAATGTTTTGTTTGGCTGAATTGGAAGGAATAGTTGCATACACATATCCAAACTCATCCATGCCCGCATCTTTAATTCCCATCTTTTTTAGTTCGTCTGCAAGTAATTTGCTTAAGTGTTTTTGCTTTTCTGTTGAAGGGTGGGTGATGCTTTGCGGATCGCTTTGCGTATCAATTTGCACATACCGCATAAAGCGTTCAGCTATGGCATCTTTATCTATTTCAATCATAATTTCTTTCATTACTCAATGGATAAATGGTTACTATGAATTTGTTTCACAAAATAATAAAGAACAAGATG
>JALYYM010000244.1 GCA_030946565.1 Bacteroidota bacterium
GGTTTGTGGTTGTGTTGCAAAAAAATTCATCGAAAAGGAAGTTTAGACAATGACTCAATGACCCAATGACCCCAATGACCCAATGACCCAATGACCAATGACCCAACGACCAATGACTCAATGACCAAATAAAAAGATAAGTGGCAAAATTGTCTGTAAAAAAAATTCTTATGTACGCGGTGCTTTTAATTGCCGCCCTCACTTTTATCTATCCATTTATCTGGATGATAGGTGCATCGTTCGCCTCCATGAAAGATATCGGCACAATGACCTTGTGGCCGGCACACGCAAGCTGGGATAATTTCAAAACAATGATTGGAAAAATTCCCATTGGCCGGTCACTTATCAACAGTTTATTAGTGGCCGTTCTTACAACTTCATTGGTAATTATTACAGGCTCTTTCGTTGGCTATGCCTTAGCAAAAATGCAATTCAGAGGAAGGCAATTAATATTTTATGTAATTGTTTTTACTATGTCATTGCCCTTCCAGGTGACCTTGATTCCTAATTATATTACGATGGTAAATCTAAGGCTTGTAGATACCTTCTTTGCCCTGGTCATTCCTTTCGCCGTAAGTGCATTTGCAATTCTCATGTTTCGCCAGGCATTCCAGGGATTGCCACAGGCTTTGATAGATGCAGCACGCATGGATGGCTGCAATGAAACTGGAATTATTTTTAAGATTTTATGGCCGAACATAAAACCAACAATTATAACCGTTGCTATTCTTACTTTCATTGGTTCATGGAACGAAGTGTTATGGCCGTTGATAGTAGTGAGAAATGAAAAGCTAATGACAATGCCGCAACTGGTAACATTGTTTGCCGTAGGCGGAAGGGCAGATAGCCAGCTTGGCGTAAAAATAGCAGCAGCAGTACTATTAGCCCTACCGGTTATGATTGCTTTCTTATTTTTTCAGAAATATTTTATACAAAGCATGGCCTCGTCGGGATTGAAAGATTAGCTAAGGTGTCAGGCCACTGCAGTGGCCTGACACCTAAAAATTTTCAGCGATGATTAGATGCTTTAAAATTCTCTCCGGATAATAACATCAGAAATTAACTTTGCTCATTGACCATTCACCATTGACTATTCACATGAACATCACAAAAAGCTCCATAAGATTATACGCCTCTCCAAAAGCAGTGATAACAAAATACCTGCATCTGCCAGGTGCAAATCGTGTGTTCAATATTGTCAGCAGGATAAAAAATTTAAGTGAAAGAGAAGTTGACACTCTATTCGGAAAAGTAATGATGGACTTTGCCTCCCGCCATCGCGATCTTACATCTGTTTTCACAGATCATTTCGAAAAGATAAATATTATTTTTCAAAATGATGTTTCACGTTTTTCTGAAAAAAAGAAATGGTTGCTCGGCGCATTTTTTACCAAAGAATATTCCATACAAGCTGCCGCATTGTTCAATCCGTCCATTGTTCCACATCCCGATCAGCAAGGCCTGAAAAATGGCGAACAAAGATTTATCATGAGTTTAAGAGCAACAGGAGAAGGCCACATATCATCGGTCGTGTTTCAGACGGGCATTGTTGACGAAGCAAATAATATTTTATTGGATAAGCCGGATAAATTTTTCACCAGGCTTAAGAAAAATTCCGACACAACTTATGATAAAGATTTTATCGCTAAGCGTGCTGCTTTTTTTCCCGGTTTTGATTTTGGATTATTAAATAGTTTGCCTCCTACCTTTACTATAGCGCAGGCTGCGGCTGTTTTCAGCCAGTCAGGCTTTTCCGCTAAGCCGGAAATAGCAGGGTCTATAAATTATCTTAATACCATATTGGATACCAATTACGAATTGGAATCATCCGCACATTTGCCTCTTGATGAAAGGGTAATTTTTCCCTCAGCAAAAGCTGAATGTATGGGAATAGAGGATGTAAGATTTGTAAAGTTTGAAGATGGTGATAACTCCTGCTACTATGGTACATACACTGCCTACGATGGGCATCATATAAAAACACAATTAATCGAAACAAAAGATTTTGATGTGTTTAAAATAAGAACATTGTATGGCGATGCGGTATCTGATAAAGGAATGGCTTTATTCCCGGAAAAAGTAAACGGACAATATTGCATGATCTCCCGGCAGGGAGGAGAAAAAATAAGCATTATGTTTTCTGATGACCTGTATGTGTGGAATGAATATCAAACATTGATGGAGCCACTATATGAATGGGAGTTTGTACAGCTAGGCAATTGCGGCTCTCCTTTAAAAACTGAAAAAGGCTGGCTGCTGCTCACCCATGGCGTTGGCGCTGTGCGTACTTATGTGATCTGCGCCATTCTTCTTGATTTGAAAGATCCATCCATTGTAATTGCGAGGTTAAGCAAACCATTCTTACAAGCGGACGAAGCAGAGCGTGAAGGCTATGTTCCAAATGTCGTATATACTTGCGGGCTATTAAGACATGGCAATTCACTAATCATACCGTATGCCGTATCAGACTCGGCAACCGGCTTTGTAACGATCGAACTGGATGAAATTCTAGATGAATTACTGCAAAAATAATTTTATGACAAAGGGAAGCCAATTTATATTTTGTTTGTTAGCAGTTAGCTGCATGGCACTCACCTGCGAAAAGCAAAAGAGTGTCAGCGATTCTACAGCATCATCCTCCGATACGTCATTGGTTAATCTTCATCATTTAGATTATTTATATACGCCGGTAACATTTGCAGATGGGACCAATGCAGCAGGAATTTATATTTATGCTGAAGCGCCGGACTATCGTTTGACCGGCGCTAACGGTGAAGGATACACGTGCGTGGATGATGTGTCACGTGCGGCATTGGTTTATTTGCGAAGCAATAAATATTTAACGGATACTGCCACCCAGTCTAAAGTATTCAAGCTTATTGATTTCCTCCTGGAAATGCAATCCTCCAATGGTTATTTCTATAATTTTTTATTAACCGGAAACCAAATAAATAAAAACGGAATTACCAGTATCAACAATCCTGGATGGTGGTCGTGGCGTGCATTGCAAGCTCTTACGGAAGGCATACGTTTAGTAAGAATGAAAAATCCGCAATTGGCTGATAAGATGGACGTCGCAGTAAATAAGTTAGTCGCGGTTTTAAAAAATGACCTGGTAAATATTCCTCAAACAACAAAAGTCGTAAGTGGAATCACCGTTCCGGAATGGCTGCCCGCGGGCAGTGGTACAGACCAGGCTGCGTTACTTATACTCGGGCTAATATCTTATAGTGAACATACAAGCGACACAATCACTTCTGCTTATATAAAAAAATTAGCAGATGGCATCGTGCTCATGCAGCAAGGCGATGCCACGCACTTTCCTTACGGCGCTTTTTTAAGTTGGGAAAATACCTGGCATGCCTACGGTAACGACCAGGCATACACGCTTTTGAAGGCTGGCGCTTTCCTAAATGACTCCACCTATACTTTCGCGGCACTTAAAGAAATAGATAATTTTTATCCGTGGTTATTAAAGAACGGGCTCAAGTCTTCATTCGTTATCGCCAATAATGGAAACGGCATACAGCTAAACAGTGAAAAGGATTTTGAGCAAATAGCTTACGGCATAAGGCCAATGGTGTTTGCGGCAATTGAAGCTTACAGGTTAACGGGTAACGAAAAATATGCTGACATAGCGGGGCATTTATCCGCGTGGTTTTTTGGTGCGAATGTTATGAGTAAAAACATTTATTCAGCAGCAACCGGCAGGTGTTATGATGCAATTGCTTCAGCAACATATTTGAATATAAACTCCGGGGCTGAATCCACTATTGAGGCGTTGTTGACGATGGAAAAGGTGGAGAGTTACCCGGCAGTAAAGGAGGCGATGAATAAGTATATGAAGTAGAAGAGCATTTTCAAAAGGTATTCTCATCACGTCTTTGCGAAAAGTTTTCGCTTGAAGTGATTTGAATTAGAAAGGAAGCTTCCCGATCCCGATGGCTATCGGGATTGTGGCAATCTTCCAGAACTTACTAAAGCAAGGAGATTGCCACGCCGCCGGTAAATTTATTTAGTTCAAATCTCTTTGCGGGCGGCTCGCAAAGACGTGAGAAGTGTGCGTGTATTCTATACTTTTAAACTGTGTTTATGGGCATAGTTTAAGTTGAAATTACATTCTTTAATGCAGAAACAAATCAATGAATAATAATTGCATCAAATCCGATCACATTATATTCTCACCAGGCGATGTGGATCTTTCCCAATCCCCGTTACGCAAA
>JALYYM010000249.1 GCA_030946565.1 Bacteroidota bacterium
TGTGTTGCTGGTTGCTTCCGTGATATACCAAAAAAAATGTAACAGCGCCCTGGAAAATTATAACGGTGAGATAGCCTATTACGGGATATTTTTTCAAACGGATTTTTCTATAACTATAGGCCCTCGACGCAAGGATATATAGCAGTATACCTGCGGCAAATATGTACGATATTAATAAACTTAATAGCACAGATAAAATATCAAGAATGACTGTGACAAAGAATAACTGCTTCGTTGGTTGCAACGGTTTTTCCAGGCCGCCGATTGGTGAAGTGTCACGATCCATGTAACTATTGTAACCGTTACTGGCCGGGTAAACAAGCAAATGAAGAATAAAAAAAATCAATATTGCATCCCTCCAATTAATATTAGCAACCTGGCTTAAAGCAAACCAATAAACCGGCATTAAGAAAAATGAAAAATGAAACCGCAGCAATTGAAGAGTGGAACGAAAATTATTATTCACTATTAACGGGATTTACTTTTGAAGCATATTGAACTCATCAATCTCGCCACAAAAAAGGAAACAGAATTATGGCCAATGCAATTACCATTATATCAAACCCTATCAACAAAAGGGAAATTTGTAATAAAGCTCCCTGTCTGAAAACTTCTCCAAAGGCAGATTTTGAAAGCTTCATCAATAACATTATCTGCGGAATAACAAGAGGAAAGCCTAATATGGCCATGACCGCCGCATTTTGGTTCGCCTTGGCAGCTATTGCCGCCATCAACGTAAATACGAGGCTCAGGCTGAGTCCCCCTACTAAGGCTATGCCCACAAAACGCAATTTATATACAACAGGATCTCCAAATAATACTCTAAAAAGAACGAGGCTCAACACAATCATTATAAACATCACTAAGGCGCTGTATATAAGTTTTGAAATGATAAAACTTATTGGACTGGCTATCGAATAAAAATAAAGCATGCGGCCTTTGCTTTCCTGCAAAAAACTTTTGGCGACAGCATTAACGCAAACAAATAATTGTATCATCCAAAAAAGCCCGTTATACACGGCGCTTTCGGGCTGCCCCATTGCGAGATATAAAACGAAGATTGTAGAAGCAACATACAAGAGGATACCGTAAAACGTGTGTTGCTGCCTCAGCTCGAGCAACAAGTCTTTTTTTAGTAAAAAATAAATTCCCCGCATTATTGCAAGCTTAGTATTAAATATTCAACATTCTTTCAAGGCAACTTATAAATACATTTGATCATTTAAGAGAAAGCCTGATGGATAACCCAAAAATATATATTTAGCGTAACTGAGGAAGTTTTAATTAATTTGCTATTTTAGGTTTCCCTTAACATTTTAAAACTCTACACATGAGAAAATTTTTCTTTCTCCTAATTTCTTTTTCTACATTTTATGTTGCAAATGCACAGGAAGCAGTAATCGCCAAAAATCCCGAAGTCATTACAGGTAAACTTGTAAAAATTACCAAGGCGCTACGGGATTTTACAGCCGCAGACAAATCAATCCCGGATGTAATAGTAAGAGATGAGGAAGGTATTATCGGTAAAGATGAAGAATTTGAAGAAGGAAGCGATCCTGTTCTTTATCCTACAAAAGCATTTGCAGAAGATCCGGCATTACAAAAAGTTTATCCTTCTAATCCTCACAAACAATCTGTTCTTGACAGGGCCATTGTCGCTAACTTTTTAGGAATTCCTTACCAACCGCTTAATCCCCCCGATCCCACAATGTGCGCAGGCCCTAATCACATAATTCAAATGATAAACGGTGCATCGGGAGCGTTATTTAAAGTTTATAATAAAAGTGGTGGGCAAGTAGTTGCCCAAACATATTTAGACGCTATTACCGGTAAAGGCGGCCTTGGAGATCCCATCGCCCAATATGACCAGCTTGCCGACAGGTTTATGTTAACTGAATTTGCCAACAAGCCTGAAACAGGAACAGAAGGTTTGATTGTCGCAATCACAAAAACAAATGATCCCGCCGGCCAATGGTATGTTTATTTTTTTAGCACCGGAAATACATTTCCTGATTACCCAAAATTTTCGGTATGGCCTGACGCATATTATGGAACGACTAATGATTTTGCAAACGGTTCCACTTACTCCGGGTCAAGTGTGTATGCATTTGACAGGGCAAAAATGATTGCTGGAAACGGCACTGCTACAATGCAAAAATTTACATTAGGCACTACTAATAAATATTTCTCTATGTGCCCTGTCGGGCTTGAGGGAACTTCTGTTCCTCCTTCCGGCACAGGCGGACTAATTGCATACATGGCAGACGATGCATGGACATCCACAACCTCAGACGTGGATAGTATTGGGATATTAGAGTTTAAAGTTGATTTCGTAACGCCCGCTAATTCCAGGGTAACAACAAAAGCTTCTATGTCCACTTTAGCTTATAAATCTGATATATGCACCACCACACGCGGACAATGCATTACACAACCAGGCTCCTCTATTAAGTTGGAAGCCTTGCATCAAAAAATAATGGACCAGCCTATTTACCGGAATTTTGCAGGGTACGAAGGCATTGTAATGTCGCACGTGGTTGATAAGGGTTCCAATATATCAGGCATCCGCTGGTACGAACTTCACAAAACCACCGGCAATTGGAGTATCTATCAGCAAAGCACTTACGCTCCTGACAA
>JALYYM010000275.1 GCA_030946565.1 Bacteroidota bacterium
GTCACAAAAGTTGGCAAAGCAATCCATCCATCCGCAGGAAACGTGCAATCCGCTGGCTTCAATTATTTGTGCATTGCCGGCATCAAGGTTATTGCCGATCTCGGTAATAATTCCATCTTCAATTAAAATATCCTTTGATTGCCCGTGAAAAGGAGAGGAGGGAGAAAGTAAAATCGCGTCTTTAATGAAAACCTTCATGAGGTTTGTAAAAAAATTTGGTTGCGCTAAGATAGGTGGAAAAAATAATAAATGGTTTTGAATATATCTGCAGGTAAAATGCCAATTGAAATTTATATTTTAGAAAAAATAAATCGCGCTGGATTAATCCAATAAGAAACTAAGGTCTTCGTCCGGTTCAATTTGCCTGGTCGTTGGTTCAGCATTATCTTTTCCTGTAGAAATTAGTATGCCATTATTGCTCCCAATAAACTTTAATACTGATCCCTTTAATTGCAAAGCAGTGCCTTCCGGCAAGCCAACCACTTTTAAAAAAGGATTCATATTTATAAACTCAAACAGCCGCTGGTTACGGGTTTCGCCATTAAAGCCTTCCGGCTTTTGATTGTAGTAATGTGGGTTTATTTGAAATGGGAATACGCCTAATGCTTCAAAACTTTGTGGCTGTATTACGGGCATGTCGTTGGTAGTACCAATGGTGGGAGCTGTAATGTTTGCTCCCGCGCTCCAACCGATGTAAGGAGAGCCGGTATTTATTTTATGTTGAATAATTTCTAGAATACCTGCTTTATAAATATCATGCAAAAGCTTAAAAGTATTGCCGCCGCCAACCATTACTGCATCACTTTGTTCCAAAATATGCTTTGCATTATTATGATCCGCTAATTTAATATTGTGTGGGATCTCTTTAAAAGCTTCCCGCACATCATTTACATATTTATCATAGTTTTTACTTACTAACGCAAACGGAATAAACGCAATTTTCAACGGCACGTTTCCAAGAAAATTTTTTATGAGAATAGCTGCGGACTCAAGGTAAGCCTCGTTGCCCGTGCGTGAACTGCTTAATGCAAGAATTTGTTTTGATGACATAAAATATAATGTGACAAATTTATTGCTTATTCTATGCGAACATATTTATCATCCTTTATAAAAAAAAGCTACATCGGAATCTTATGATGCAGCTAAACTGTTAATAATTTCTTTACTAAATTTGCCTTTAATAACACACATTGATAATGATTGCGAGGTGCTAAACTTCACACACGCTTTCCAGGTAAAGACGATCAGGGTCAATATCAATTTCTTCATCCCAAACTACAGTGCCATTATCTACCCTGGCCTTACTACAATAAAATTCATTTTTCAATTCTCTATAAATAGGGTAGTCAAGATATGGCTGTAAATCAAATTTTTTTACTTCTCCATTTGTAAAAGTAATAATGAGATTGTAAGGACTTTTGTACGAAATATTTTTTGGTCTGGGATTCATTATTCAATAATACATGCTAACAATTAACCCATAAAACATTGCTAAAACCGGCATACTTACTTAATTACAACAAAGCTAATATTTCTTTATTCTAATTAAACTTTGCAGATATATACTCCACAAGATTTTCATCACTCATTTTATTGGAAGTACTTTCTTTGGTAACGGTATTTTTGAACTGGGGCGTTTCTTCCATATAATGCATAAACTGTTCTTGTGCAGTACCCGTGCCCGTTAGATGTACTTCCTCTGCATTTTGCATGTAAGCAAGTATTTGTTTGAAAAATTTATGCTGCAATGTTTGCTCTGCATGTTGTTCATTCTTTTCGCTTGTGTTGGGTTCTGCGCCGGGGTTCACTACATGGCCGAGTAAAGTAAATTCAGTAGAATCTGTAGTGGCCGGGCCTACTATGGTGGCATGATGATTATCCATCCATACACCAAATTGTTTTTTGTTTTTTTGAGACATAATTTTTTTTAGTCGGAGAGTAGCTAAAAGTGTACCGCGAATAACCACGAGACATTATCTTATTCAATCAATTCTTTTTTGTCAATTGTCTTCATAGTCCGTTTGATATAATCTTGCTTCCATTCCCTTATGTGAGTAAAGGGCAATTTCAAAAGATAGCCCGCAGTAAGTTCTTGCTTGTCATTGTACGCAGGAACTCCAATGATGACTTCACTTTGGTGAATATTTAATTTAGCAGTTTTATGTATCCTGTCCCAAATAGAAAGTATCACAGAATAGTTGCTATCTGCTTCGCTTTTAATATTTGAATGATGAATACCATGCATGCGTGGCGTTACTATTATTTTGTTCAAGACCCGCTCAAAATTGAGCGGCAGTTTAGTGTTGCTGTGATGAAACATTGTTGCCGCTTCAAAAATGATCTCATAAACAATTATAAGAAGGGGTGAAGAGCCGGATAAAAAAACAAACGCCCCCCGGAAGAAAAGGGAACCTATCATTTCACCAAAATGAAAACGTGTTGCAGTGGTGATATCCAAATCAAGATCAGTATGATGAACGAGGTGAAACCGCCACAATAGGGGAATACGGTGATTTAAAATATGCCATAAGTAATTTGTATAATCAAAAATAAGAAAGGCAATTAATCCTTCCAGCCATGGTGACAAGTGATAAAAATAATTAAGGCCGAAATGAATTTTTTCATTTTGAATACTTAGCCAGATCATCGCCGGCAAAAACATAAAGCGCAATAAAATAAAAGAAGGAATAGAAACGATATTATTGATGAAACTCCGTTGCCATTTTTTTTGTACTCTTTTGCGCAGGTCAAATTTTGATTCTACGAAAAATAATATCCAAAAAATCACCACAAGAACAGG
>JALYYM010000276.1 GCA_030946565.1 Bacteroidota bacterium
ATGTTCAACACATGGCCATAGACGAAATTCATGTGCCTTCCTTACTCAATGATACAAAGCTCCATCGGAAAACTTTTTTTAGCGACAGGGAAGAAGCTTTTCTAAAAGCATCAGCACCAAAAGAAAAGTTTACTTTGGGCCTGGAATATGATTTCAACAAATTTGGTATAGGCACACACGTGACTTATTTTGGTAAGATTGTATTGTTAGGTTTTGGCGATGCAACCCCTGATAATCCAAACCAGACAGGAATAAATCCAATGGTGCCAACCGATGCTAATCCTGGTGTGTACGTACCGGAGGTATTTAATTTCAATGGTAAAGTGATCACAGATTTGTTTGTTTCTTACAAGCTTTGCAAGAAGGCTATTTTGTTTGTTGGCACTGATAATCTTTTTAATGTTCATCCTGATCTTGGGGTAAATCCATTAGCACGCGAATGGTTTGGAGATAATGAATCGGGTGGCCCATGGGATTCTGTTCAAATGGGTTTTAACGGCCTGCACCTCTTCAGTAAATTTGTTTTGAATTTTTAAAGAAATAAATTAATGTAGGTATTGCACGGAAAAATATTGATGATATGATTTTAAAAAAAACTATTGCTTGCATTTTTCTCATTACTTCTTTTATAATTGCAAATGCGCAAAATAATATCGTCGTTTTTCAATCAGATTTTGGTTTGAAGGATGGTGCGGTTTCCGAAATGAAAGGAGTGGCAATGGGTGTTTCTCCGGGTTTGAAATTGTTTGACCTAACGCATGAAATTCCTGCGTACAATATTTGGGAAGCAGCTTATCGCCTTCAGCAAACCGTTATTTACTGGCCTGTGGGAACTGTTTTTGTTTCCGTAGTTGATCCTGGTGTAGGGACGAATAGAAAGTCTGTTGTTTTAAAAACAAAGTCAGGACACTTTATTGTAACACCTGATAATGGTACGTTAACGCTTGTTGCTGAGTCTTTAGGCATTGATTCAATAAGAGAAATAGATGAAGCTGTTAATAGAAGAAAAGGCTCGCAGGAATCTTATACATTTCATGGCCGGGACGTTTACTCATACACAGGCGCAAGGCTTGCTGCAGGTGTTATCAGCTTCAGTGAAGTTGGTAAATTATTAGATAGTTCTGTAGTAGGCTTACCTTATCAAAAAGCTATAATCGAGGGTAAAAAAATAAAGGGAAATATTCCTGCTCTCGATGTGCAATATGGCAATGTATGGACAAACATCCCCGCTGATTTACTTAATTCTTTACATCCAAAATTTGGCGACATTTTGCATGTAATTATTTTTAATAAAAATAAAAAAGTGTATGATGGCAAAGTGCCATACAGCGAAACATTTGGTGAAGTGGCAAAGGAGAAACCTCTTGCATATTTAAACAGTCTTTTACAATTATCTTTTGCGTTAAACCAAGGGAGCTTTGCTAATGCTTATAATATTGGGAGTGGCAGCGAATGGAGTGTAGAGGTAGAGTTGGGAAAATAAAAAAGTTGTCTTACTGCCGGTCTGACCTTTCGGTGCCGACCTGAACGAGCCGTCAGTACCGCAGGTCGGACGGCGGTGGTCTATGCTGAACCATCAGTACGTTCCTGGTGCAAGCTTTCCAAAATTCTCCTGATCAAAAATTGAATTGTCAATGTTGATATCCGCCTTCATGTCGTGATATTTTCGACTTGTATTAGCTTATCATTTACATAAAAATATAAAAGACTTTCACTATATCCGCCATTCAGCTTTACATGATTTTCAAAGAGGCCTTCTTCCTTTTCATTATTCTTAAAAATCACCGCGTTGCCGCTATCAGGATTACCAAAGTCAATGCGGAAATCGTTAGAGAATTTTATGTTTTCATACCAGGGGGCAGTCCTCATCAGGCTATCATTTCGATAGGTTTCAGTTGTTTGATTAAAAGAAAAAGTCTTATATCATTTGCCCCTATAGCGCTCATAAATTTTTTTTATAATATCTATGCCGTCATTAGCTTTTACAAGCGATGCAGCAAGCATGAAAAATGAAATTGCTAAAACTGTCTTTTTCAAAATTTATATTTTAAAGAAAGGAAAACTATGAATCTCCACAGGCGGCTACTTCTTTAAATGCTTTAAAATTTACTTTTTCTGGCAGGGCATAAACTACTCACCAGGTTTCATATGCTGGCTGGGGATTTCACCCTCGCCCATCACAAGATTAGCGCCACCTTCGCGCATTATATCTTCCATGTTACGGTCATTATCTACAATACCTTTTTCCTCCAGCATCCTCATATCTTTTGCATCGCGTAAAAACTCCGAGGCAAAAATGAATTGATTCAATTTTTTATTATTATTAAAGATGATCTCTTTGTTAGTGCCTTCCCATTCTTTCTCTCCAAAATATAAATAGATAATATTTTCACCAATTTCCATTACGCTATTCATATCATGCGTGTTGATAATAGTGGTAATGTTATTTTCTTTGGTGATATCGCGGATCAACAAATCAATAACGAGGGATGTTTGCGGATCAAGGCCGGAGTTAGGTTCGTCACAAAATAAATATTTAGGGCTCAAAACTATTGAGCGAGCAATGCCAACCCGCTTCATCATACCACCGCTTATTTCTGCCGGATATTTTTTGTTGGTGTCTTTTAAATTAACACGATCGAGCACATCATTTACCCTTGCAATTTTTTTTGCATGGTTCCATTTGGTAAACATGTCCAGCGGAAATTTTATATTTTCCTCCACCGTCTTACTATCAAAAAGTGCAGAACCCTGGAAAAGCATTCCTATTTGCTGGCGCAATTCTTTTCTTTCGTCCTGGTGCATGGTTGCCAGGTCTTTGCCATCAAATAAGATACCCCCACTGTCAACTTCAAATAGGCCAACCATGCACTTTTGTAAAACAGTTTTACCACTGCCGCTCGTGCCGATGATAAGATTTGTTTTACCGGTTTCCATTACGGCATTTATTCCTTTTAGAATTTCCTTATCTCCAAATGCTTTTTTTACATCCTTAAGTTCTATCATTTGTAATAGTTATAGCTTAAAATATATTACCATTTGGCCGAAAAAATATTTCATGTTAACCTAATAATATTGATGACAGAAGAAAATCAGCAATCAAAATCAAAATACAACTTGTGATAACAGCCGAAGTACTGGCACGGCCAATTTCAAGAGACCCTCCTTTCACATTATATCCGTAAAAGGCGGAAACACTGCTAATAATAAAAGCGAAGGTATAAGCCTTGGCAATTGCAAACCATACATTTTTTTGTACAAAATTTAAAAGAAGGCCTGTATCATACGTATCTGTTGAAATAATGCCTGTAAGGCTTCCGGCCAATCTTCCTCCATAAATGCCTAAAGCGGCGGCAAGAACAACGAGCAGCGGAATAGTTATAAGCGCCCCGAGAATTTTTGGCATTACCAGGTAAGCCTTTGTATTTATTCCCATAATTTCCAGCGCATCTATTTGCTCACTTACCCGCATATTACCAAGCTCCCCAGCGATCTTGCTGCCTACAACACCTGCAAGCACTATGCATACGAGTGTAGGCGCAAATTCCAGGATCACAGTATCGCGTACAATT